>JAISAX010000719.1 GCA_031266495.1 Opitutaceae bacterium | reverse complement strand
CGTGTGGCACCCGGGTCTGGGGCTCTGTGACCCCGGGGTTACCGATAAACACCGGGACTCCAAGGTCCCGCCCCCCCCCCCCCCCCCCCCCCCGCACCCGGAATATTATGGGAGTTATGGGAGACAGGGGAGTTATGGGAACCATGGCTCCCGCCTCCCGCCTCCTGCCTCCCGCCCATAGCTCCCCTCTCTCTCATCTCTCGCATAACTCCCATGATGGCCGCCGCCCCCTCCACCAGCCCCCTCCCGCCCCTGCTCGCCGTCACCGGCATCCACAAGCGATTCGGGGCCACGCATGCCCTGCGCGGCGTCGATCTCGAAGTGGAGCGCGGGCAAGTGCTCGCGCTCATCGGGGAAAACGGAGCGGGCAAGAGCACGCTCATGAAAGTGCTCTCCGGCGCGCACGCCGCCGACGCCGGCGCGATGACCCTCGAAGGACGGCCCTACCTCCCCAAAAATCCCCTCCACGCCCGCTCGCTCGGCGTGTGCATGATCTACCAGGAACTCGCGCTCGCCCCCCACCTCGGCGTGATGGAAAACATCCTCCTCGGCATCGAACCCGTCCGCGGACCGCTGCTCGACTGGAAGGCGATGCGCGCCACCGCCCGCCGCGCCCTCGCCGAAGTCGGCGCGCCCGACATCGCCCCCGAGACGGTCACCGGCGACCTGTCCGTAGGCGGCCAGCAACTCGTCGAGATCGCCCGCGCCGTCGCCGCCGGCTGCAAGGTCCTCGTCCTCGACGAACCCACCAGCTCGCTCACGCAAAAAGACGTGCGGGCGCTCTTCGCCCTCGTCCGCCGCCTCCGCGACAAGGGCACGGGCATCGTCTATATCAGCCACGCCCTTGAGGAAGTCGAGGAGCTGTGCGACCGGTTCACCGTCCTGCGCGACGGCCAGAGCATGGGCGGCGGCAAGGTCGGCGAAGTCTCCGTGGACCGCATCATCTCGATGATGGTCGGCCGCGACGTGGAGGAACTTTATCCCCGTTCCCCGCGCACGCCCGGCGAGGTCGTGCTCCGGACCTCCGGAGTATCCGGGGAAAAACTACCCAGGCGCGCCAGCCTCGCCCTGCGCCGCGGCGAGGTGGTGGGCATCGCCGGCCTCATCGGCGCGGGGCGCACGGAGATGTTGCGCACCCTCTTCGGCATCGACCCCGTCACCGGCGGGAAAATCGAGACTCTCACGGCCGCCGCCGCCGCCGCCGGCGGCGTCACCGGCGACACCCCCGCCGCCCGCTGGCGCCAGGGGATCGGCCTGGTCAGCGAGGACCGCAAGACCGAAGGCCTCGCGCAAAACCTCTCCATTGCGGAAAACATCACCCTCTCCCGCCTCGAAGGTCTGGGACCCTGGCGTTTTGTGACTCCGTCCGCGCAGCGCGCCGCCGCCGCGCCCTGGATTCGCGACTTCCCCATCAAGTGCGAGTCCGGCGACCAGCCCGTCGAAGCCCTTTCCGGGGGCAACCAACAAAAAGTGGCCATCGCCCGCCTCCTTCACCACGACTGCGAGGTGTTTTTGTTGGACGAGCCGACACGCGGCATCGACGTCGGCTCCAAGGCGCAAATCTACGCCTGGATCGACCGCCTCGCCGTCGGCGATCCCGCCGCCGGCCGTCCGCCCAGGGCCGTGCTCGTGGTCAGCAGTTATTTGCCCGAGTTGCTCGGCATCTGCGACCGCATCGCCGTGATGACGCGTGGCGTCCTCGGCGAAGCCCGCCCCGTTTCCGAATGGACCGAACAATCCCTCATGCTCGCCGCCACCGGCCAGACCGCCCGCGGCGAACATGGACATGAACATTGACCTGGACCTGGACATTGAACCCGTCGCCTTCCGCCCGATTATGAACAACCATAACCAACCCGCCTCTCCCGCCTCTCCCGCCGCTCCCGCCGCGCCGGACGCGCCGGCCACTGCGCCGGCAAAATCCGCCGGGCTGAAGTCCGCCCGCCTGCTCAACCTCCTCGGACGAATCGCCGCACTGGTGGTCGTGTACCTGTTTTTCGTGGCGCTGACGCCCGGCGCGCGCGGGTTCACGTCCGACGCCAATACGCAACTCATGTTGCAGGACATCGCGGTGGTCGCGATGGCCGCCATCGGCATGACCCTCGTCCTCATCGCCGGCGGCATCGATCTCTCCGCCGGCTCGGTCATCGCGCTGGCGATGATCACGACCGCGTACATCCTCGATCTGGGGCCGGCGGACAACAAGTTCGTGCTCCGGTACCCCGTCTTCCTGCCGATTCTGGCGCTGTTCGGGGCGACGGCCGTGGCATCACTCGTCGGCCTGTTCAACGGGCTGCTCGTCACGTACCTGCGGATCGTGCCTTTTATCATCACGCTTGGCACGATGCAGATGGCGCGTGGTCTGGCCAAACTCGTGGCCGGCGAACAAAACATCTATCCGCCCGCCGAGGTGCAGGATTTGTGGATTTCGCGGTTGCTCGAACCCGCGCCCACGGTTTTCACGTGGCCGTTCCTGCCTGTCGGCGTGTGGCTTGTCATTGGGATGGCAATACTCACCGCGCTTTTCCTGCGCTACACGCGGCTGGGGCGCCACATCTTCGCCATCGGCTCCAACGAGAAAACCGCCGTTCTCTGCGGCGTGCCGGTCGCGCGCACAAAGGTGCTCGTCTATGTCATCGGCGGTTTTTTTGCGGGGTTGGCCGGGGTGGTGTTTTTTGCGCGGCTCGGCTCGATCGGGCAACCGACGGAGGCGATCGGCTACGAGTTGTTTGTGATCGCGGCGGCGGTCATCGGCGGCACCAGCCTGCTCGGCGGGCGCGGCACGATCCTGGGGACGATGATCGGCGCGCTCATCATCACGATCCTGCGCAACGGGGGGGTGAAGATGGGTTGGCCGCAGTACACGCAGGAGATTGTCATGGGCGCGGTCATCATCGTGGCGGTGGCAATCGATAACCTCCGCAATTCGCCGGGCGGCGTCGTCCGCAATCTCCGGCGGCTCTTCGGCGGTCGCCGGTGATCAGTCACAGGTCTGCCTGCATTACGGAGCGGCGGGGTCACCGCCGCTCCGATGGCAATTCATGAGTGACCGGACAGCAGGGATCGGGCGATTATTTCCGACGGGGGCTGCGATTGCGTGAAGATTTTTCGTCTTCAGCGCCGTCTCCAGCGCCAGCGCCATCGCCGGACTGTTCTTTGTCGCTGCCTTCCTTTTCCTTTTCCTCGCTCTTGTCCTTGTCCTTGTCCTTGTCCTCGGACTTCTCGTCGTCCGCTTCCTCCTCTTCATCCCACTTGAGGGACTCGTCGCCTTTGAGCGCTTCTTCGTCGGCGTCGTCGATTTCGGGGAGATCCTCGTCGTCGATGTCTTCCTCGCCGGTGGCGCGCTCGTCGTTGTCTTCGTCGCCATCCCAGCCGGCGGGCGTGTATTCGAGGATGGCACAGAGTTCGTCGAAACAGTGGATCGCCTTGCCTTCGATGAAGCTGGCGTTCTGGTCCTCGCGGATCTCGTCCTCGACTTCGTCCACCGTGAGCCTGGATTCGAATTCGAAGATGTCGTTGAGCAGTTTGACGCGGCATCGGGTGAGGTGGTCGAGGAGGTCGGCGTAGGGGCCGTTTTCGTCGTCGAGCACGTCGGCCAGGGCGAATAGCTTGTCGTCGGATTCGACCAGCGAGTCTTTCACCCGTTTGAGGCGGACGCGGCCTTCGCCGGCTTCCCGTTCGATGCGGAAGGCGATGAAGGCCGCCTCCAGCAGGTCTTCATCGAAGCCGTAATCGCGGAGGGGTTCCACCAGTTCGAGCAGGTGCGCCACCTGGCGGGGGTCTATGATGCTTAGTCCGTCAACGTCCCAGCGCACGGGGTCGCTGACTTCGTCAATCCACCAGTTGTGGTCTTCTCCTAAATGAACGATGCACCAGTCGAGAGCGTTGGATGATTTTGCCATAAAGTGTGTTTGTGTTTGTTTGTTTGCTTGTGTGTGTGTGCTTGGCGTGGTTCCCGGGGAGCCAAAATGGCTCGCGGGTTGCGAGTCAAGCCCGCTCCTCTCCGGTTGTTGGCCGGTTTTTGGTTTCCGTCATTCCAGCAGGCGGACGCGGCGTTCTTTCCGGGGGAATTGCAGGGTGACGATGGTGCCGACGTGCTCGCGGCTTTCTATGCCGATCTGGCCGCCGTGTTCGCGCATGATGCGCTGTGTGATCATGAGGCCGAGGCCGGTGCCTCCTTCCCCCCCCCCTCCCCCGTCGTTGGCCTTGGTCGTGTGCCAGGGTTGAAAGAGTTGCGCGAGGTCTTTTTGCCGGATGCCGCTGCCGCTGTCGCCTATGAGCAGATAAACGGAGTCGTCGTCGGCACATGATTTGATGCGCAGGTGGCCGCCGGGTTTCATGGCTTGCATGGCGTTTTTGATGACGTTGAAAAATACTTGTTTGAGTTGGTCGCGGTCGGCCATCACGCGTGGGACGTCGGGGGCGGTTTCGGCGTCGATGATGATGTCGCGGTCTTCGAGTTCGCGTTGCTGGATGTGGAGGACTTCGCCGAGGGTTTTTATAAGGTCCGTCTCGGCGAGGTCGGGCGGGCGCGGGCGGATGGCTTCGAGGAAGTGGGTGATGATGCCGTCGAGCCGGGCGACTTCTTCTTGACAGATGCGGATCGATCCGGCGACGGCGGCGGTGGCGGTCCGGAGTTTCCGGAGTTTTCGTTCGATGAGCTGGAGGTGGATCGTGAGCGAGTTGAGCGGGTTGCCGAGTTCGTGGGCTACGCTGGCGGCGAGGAGCAGGATGGTGGAGGTGCGTTCGCTTTCGATGCGTTCTTCGGTGGTCTGCTTGTCGCGGGTGATGTCCGTCAGGATGACGGCGAAGCGTGGTACGGGGTCTTGCCCGGAGTCGGCCGCGTCGGGGTGAAAGGGGACCATGTAGAGGCGTATGGTGCGGGTTTCGGGGTAGGTGAGCTCGAATTCGCGGGTGATGACGGGGGCGGTGCCGTCGAGCGAGGGTTCGAGCGAGGGTCGCAGGCCGGGGATGAATCGCCAGAGGTGCTCGCCTTGCAGGGCGTTGCCGGTGAGGCCGACGAGGCGGTGGGCGGCGGTATTGGCGTACTCGATGTGTCCGTCGGCATGGATGACGAGGACGCCTTCCTGGAGGATGTTGAAGATGCTTTCGAACAGTTCGCGTTCGCGGGCCAGCCGTTGCGCCAGGGTGGCCAGGCTGGCGGTGTCGAGCTTGTTGATCTGGCCGAGTACGCGGTCGAGGGGGGAGTGTTTTTTGGCGGTGGTCATTCGGGGTTTTCGATTTTCGATTCTCGATTCTCGATTGATGGTGCTGCGGTTTCGTTGGCGGGTCCGGCGCGGGAGCGCCTAATCGGGAATCGGGAATCGGGAATCCCAAATCCCATGTCCATTTGCGAGGGGTCCACGCGGCCGGCGAGGAGTTTTCTCAGGAAGTGTTCGCGGTGTTGCGGGCTGCGTCCGAGGTGGAGGAGGGCTTCGCGGTGCTCTTCGGTGCCGTAGCCTTTGTGTTGCGCGAAGCCGTAGCCGGGGTGCGTGGCGTCGAGGGCGGTCATGTGGCGGTCGCGGGTGACTTTGGCGATGATCGAGGCCATGGCGATGGCGAGCGAGCGGGCGTCGCCTTTGATCACTCCGGTGTGCGGGTAGGGGAAGTTCTTCAGGGGGAGGCCGTCGATGAGGATGCGGCTGGTGGCTTGCCGGTTCCAGGCGGCGTGGTGCCCGGGGGTCGAAAAGAGGTCGGGCTCTTCCACGTGGACAAAGGCCTCGGGCGGGTACAGGCCTTCGAGCGCTCGGCGCATGGCGAGTTTGGTGGCGCCGAGGATGTTGTGTTGTTCGATTTCGGCGACGTCGGCGGCGCCGGGGGAGATGTGGATGGCGTTTTCGGCGGCTAGTGTCTCGAATTCGAAGGAGAGGGCTTCGCGTTCGGGCGCGGTGAGTTGCTTGGAGTCGTTGATGCGGGTGGCGTTGTGCGCGGCCCAGCGGCTTTCGAGAAATTCTCGCGTCAGGTGTACCGCCGCCGCCACGACCGGGCCGGCCAGCGCCCCGCGTCCGGCTTCGTCCACGCCGATCAGCCCGGTGTGCCCGGCTAGTTGCCGGAGATCGTAGCCGCGGAGTTGGGGGCGTTTGGGCACGGGAGGAGAGAATTAAGAATTAATAATCAGGAATCAGGAATGGGCGGCTTCGCCGTCGGTTGTCGCTTCCGGCGCGGGATGCGGGGCGCGGGACGCGGGGCGGGGGGGGGCGGGGGGAGAGGGTGGTCATTGCGTGGGTCTGAAATTCTTAATTCTTAATTCTTAATTTTTAATTCTTGATCGTTTTCCATCCGGCGGGGTCGCGTTCTTTTGGCTCGGGGAGGGGGAGTTCGTCGAGTTTGCCGGCTTCTTTCACGATCTCCCAGGCGGTGCGGAAATGGAGCTTGGCAAAGTCGCCAAGGGCGCGCGCTCCGAATTTTTGCATGATGGCGAGGGCTTGCTCTTTCACGAGGGCGCTGGCGCCTTTTTGCAGGGGGGCGCCGAAGCGTTGCGAGAGGGTGTTCATGATGCGCACGTATTCGGCGCGGGCTACGATGGAGGCGGCCGCTACCACGGGGTCTTCTTCGGCTTTGGTGCGCATGCGCAGGTCGAATCCGGGGGGGAGGGGGGGGGCGGCACCGGTGGCGGCAAGGCGGGTGAGTTCGCGTTGCACCAATGGTTGTTCGCTGAATTGGTCGAGGAGTCCCCAGGGGACGGGTTTCTCGGCGAGGGCCTGGTGGAGGGCTTTGGCGTGTTGCCAGGCGAGGAGTTTGTTGAGGCTGGCTCGGGGGCGGGCCATGAGTTCGTTGTACCGGGGCATGCCGCAGTGGACGACGCGGGCGATGGTGCCGGGGGTCTGGCGGATGAGGTGGTCGAGCGCGAGGATGCGGTTGCCGGTGATTTTTTTGGAGTCTTGCACGCCGGCTTTGCGCCAGGTTTGGATGGCGGTTTTCCCGGCAATGACGGTGGCGGCGACAACCGGGCCGAAAAAGTCGCCTTTGCCGCTTTCGTCGAGCCCGGCGTGGGCTTCGAACCAGTCGGGATGGAGTTCTTCGTCGTAGCCGAGTTTCGCGGTTTTGGTGACTTCGGGTTCGAGCACGTCGCGCACGAAGTCTTCCGTGCCTTTGCCCGCTATGACGAGTTTGCCGCTGGTGTAGGCTATGAGGTTGAGTTTGAGGTGGTCGGCCTTGTAGGCGTAGCGTGTGTACGCGACTTCGAAGGGGTGCCAGTGGCGGGCTTTGCAGATGTCGTGCAGGGTCTGCATCTGTGCGGTGTCGAGCTTGATGGTGTAGCTGGACTTTTTTTTCGGGGCGTCGTCGGTGTCGTCGTTGTTGTTGTCGTAGGCGTCGTAGGCGTCGCGGGCGGTTTTTTTCGGCATGGCAAATCAATCGTGCGGGCTGGCCGGCGGTGGTAAACCTCAAATCTGCGCCTTCTCGATGGCGGCGAGTTTGGGCTTCCGGCTTCCGCGCTATCGCGTCTCACTTGCCGGCATGAGGATTCCGCTCGAAGATGATTTTGCCGATGTTATCGGAAAGGCGCAGCGTGGGCTGGGCTTCTCCGACGAGAAGCTCGCCGCCCGGGCGGGCATCGCCGTTCATGATCTGCTGGCCGTGAAGGGTGGCAAACCTGTCGTGGCCGTCATCCGCCGCATCGCCCGCCACCTGAAACTTTCGCCCGACGCGCTTGAGGTCCTCGCCCTCAGGAGGTGGTACCCGCTACAGCCCGTTTTCCCGCGCGGTTTCGCGATGTTCAACTCCGCGTTCGGCGGCGGGGGGGGGGGGGGGGGGGGCGGGAGGACGGTCAACAGTTACCTGGTCTGGGATCCGCGTTCGCGCGAGGCGGCGGCTTTCGATACCGGCGCGGACTGCTCGGCTATGCTCGATACCATCGCCGTCGAAAAGCTCCGCGTGAGGCATCTGTTTCTCACGCATACGCACGAGGATCATATCGCCGATTTGCGCCGCCTCGCCGCCGCCACCGGCGCCGGTGTCTGGTCCCACGAACGCGAGAGGATCGATTTCCCGGGCGCCCGGAACTTCAGCGAGGGGGCGTGGTTCCACGTCGGCGACCTTGCAGTCAAGACGTTGCTCACGTCCGGCCACTCGCCGGGTTTGACGACTTTTTATGTTACGGGCGCGAGTTGGCCGCTCGCCGTTTGCGGTGACTCGATTTTCGCCTCGTCGATGGGCGGCAGTCTCACCCACTACGCCGACCAGCTCCGCAATAATGTCGGAAAAATCCTCCCCCTCCCCCGCGATACCGTGCTCGCCCCCGGTCACGGTCCGCTGTCCACGCTCGCCCAGGAAAAGAAACATAACCCGTTCTTCGCAAGTTGATGGTTCAACCCCCGGTGTCCTGGCGCGGCGAGGCCGCGCCGCAACCAAAACAGACCAACCAACCGTGCATGGACGCGTATGAACGCAAATAAAAACCCGATGCATCCGTTGACAAAAGCAATACTTTTAATGCGAGGAGGGTTTTGTCACACTGACAAAAGCAATACCTTTAATGCGGGAGGGGTTTGTTACACTGATAAAAGCAATAATTTTGATGCGGAGAAGGTTTTGTCAGGCTGTAAAAGCGTGAATCCGGGCGCGGGGAGGGTTTTGTCAGACTGACAAAATCGTGAATCCGGGCGCGGGGAGGGTTTTGTCAGACTGACAAAATCGTGAATCCGGACGCGGGGAGGGTTTTGTCAGACTGACAAAACCGTGAATCCGGACGCGGGGAGGGTTTTGTCAGACTGACAAAACCGTGAATCCGGACGCGGGGGGAGGTTTCCGGCGACCCCGGCCCCACAAACCTGATCATCCGCGTGAGGCCGGATTGCGTCGGTTCCCGTTCCGCAGCAGCGCGGCCCACGCCAGCAGCGCCAGGCCGGCAAACGTCGCCCAGGCGGCGGGCTCGGGAACCGCGCTGTTGACCCAGACCTCGAACGCCTGACTGGAGGCCAGCGCATACGTGGTCGTGGTGTCGGCGGCGGCTCCCCGCGTGTCGAACACCATGCCTTCGTGGACGACCACCACCGCCAGCCACTGGTCCGCCACGCCGTCGGCAAGGGTGTACGTGAGGTGTTCCACGGTGTCCACCGTGGTCATGGAGACGGCCAAGATCTGGTCAAACGCCCCGCCCTCCCCGGTCAGGCTCCAGAGTTGCAGATCAAGGTTGGCCAGCGCCTGCAGATCGTTGCCTGTAGAGGAAGTATTATCATTCGTGGGGCTGTAGCTATCGGAATATCCGGCGAACCAGGAAAGGGTGAGCGTGATGGTGTCTTGCGCGGAGACGGAGGTGTCGAAGGCGTAGCGTTGTTCGAAGGGCGCGGCTTCGGGGGCGGTGCTCAGTGAAACGGTGTCGAGCGTCCAGTTGTTGCCGCCGCCGCCGCCGGTGCCGGTGCCGCCGGTGCCGCCGCCGGTGTACTGGCGGTACGTCTCCGTGAGGTCGAGCGCGCCGGCGCCGAGGGTGTAGTCGAGCGCTTGCGTGGTTACCCGCACGTTGCTGTACGTGCCGGTGGCGGTGGTGATGCTGCCGGTCTGGGTGTTGTTGCTCCAGTCGGCGGTCTTTTTTGCGGAGTTCATGAGCACGGCCCGGATGACGCGCGAATCACGGGCGTCCGCCGCCTTTTGCGCGCTCCAGAGGCCGTTGCCGTTGTTCTCCAGGTCGCGGCTGGCGCTGGCCATGAGCGCCACGCCCCCGGCCACGATCGGCGCGGCATAGCTGGTGCCTCCGCCGTAATACAGGGTGCCACTGGAAGAGATGTAGTCCACCGTGATATTACTCCCCGGAGCCACGATGTGCACGGCGGCGCGCTGGCCGAGGGACGCGTGGCTGACGGGGTGGAACACATCGACCGGGCCGCGGCTGCTGAAGTCAACGATGCTGTCAAAACTCCCGCCGCTGACTGCCAGCGCTCCGACCGAGATCACATTAAAACCGTTGGCCGGGCTGCCGACGGTGCTCGTCACGCCGCCGGCGGGCGCATACTCGTTGCCCGCGGCCACCACCATCGTGGTGTGCGGGTTGCGGGCGGCCAGATTGTCTATCATGCGGGTGGTCTTGCTGCTCTCGTAGCGGCCGTCGTGCTCCATGCCCCCGCCCCAGCTGCTGTTGATGACATCCACCGGGCTCGTGACAAAATACCGGGTGTAGGCACCGCGAAGGGTGGCGTAACTGGTGTTGAACGCTCCCTCCTTGGTCGGATCCGGATCCCAGAAGGTGGCAATGGAGGCGGCATAAAGCGTGGCTCCGCTGGCAATGCCGGTGCGCACGGCTTTGGTGGCCGTATCGTCGTCGCCCGACGCACGCCCCGCGATGATCTGGGATACGTGGGTGGAATGATCGCCGTCGTTGGGCGTGGCCGTGGTGGCGCCGCTCGGGACAAACAGGTTTCCGACAGGCACATGGACGAGCGAGGGAAAGGTGAGGTCGGGGTTGCTACCTTCGATATTGGCCACGGTGGCGCCCTGGCCGGTGATGCCGGCGTTGTAAAAGGCGTCGGCTCCGATGACGGAGGAGATGTCCTTGATGTAGCTGCCATCAAAGTACGCCGTGGCGCGGAGAGCGGCGGGCAGGATTGCCAGGAGCAGCGCGCCGGAGACGGCGAGCAGCGGGAGGTGTCGGCGGAGCAGATGCCGGCGGAGGGGGAGGCGTTGTGGTTTCACGGGTGACGATTTTATTATCTTGCGGAGGGAAGAGGGCAGGCGGACAGCTTGAGGACGGACGGGGGGCGGTGGACAGCAGAAAAGCACACATTTGGACCTTCGACGTTTTTAATAGAAACAGTGATGGCGGGAAGAAGGAAAAGGAAGACGCAAAGACAGGTTGAAAACCGCCCCCCCGCCCGCCAACGTCCGCCCCTGTGGATAAAACAACAAAACCCGTTGAAATACCTTCGTTCGAGCAAGCCATCAAGCACCTGCAATCCATCGTCGAGTCGATGGAAGCCGGCGACGTATCGCTGGCCGACCTGCTGGTGCGTTTCGAAGAAGGCAACAAACTGCTCAAAATTTGCGAAACCCGCCTGAAGGAAGCCGAACTCAGGATCGAGCAATACAAAAAGCGAAAAGACGGCACCGCCGCCCTCGACGCCTTTCCACCCGCCACACCGGAATTCTGACCAGACACCAGACGGAAAACCACCCGCCGATGCAAGCCCCCGCGCAACTCCTCCCCGGCATCCAAACGCCGGCCGAAGTCAAGGCACTCGCGCCCGGCCAACTCCCGCAACTGGCGCAGGAAATCCGCGACGAAATCATCACCGTGACCTCGCGCAACGGCGGCCACGTCGGGCCCAACCTCGGCGTCGTCGAACTCACCCTCGCCCTGCACCGCGTGTTCGACACCCCGCGCGACCAGTTCGTCTTCGACGTCGCCCACCAAGGCTACCCCCACAAACTGCTCACCGGACGCGGAGGCGAATTTTTCCGCAACCTCCGCCAGACCGGCGGCGCCAGCGGCTTCCTCACCCGGCACGAAAGCCCGCACGACGCCTACGGCGCCGGCCACGCCGGCACCGCCCTGAGCGCCGCCCTCGGCATGGCCACCGCCCGCGACCAGCGCGGCACCCACGAGCACATCATCGCCCTCTGCGGCGACGCCGCCCTCACCTGCGGCATCACCCTCGAAGCGCTCAACAACATCGCCAGCGCCACCCGCCGCCTCATCGTCATCCTCAACGACAACGAATGGTCCATCGCCCGCAACGTCGGCGCCATGGCCCGCTACCTCAACCGCCTCAGCACCCACCCCGCGTACAACAAACTGCACGGCGACCTGGAAAAATTCTTCACCAGCCTGCCCGGCGGCCCCGACATGCACCGCCTCTGGATGAAATGGAAACGCGAGGCCAAAGACTTTTTTGTCGAATCGAGCCTCTTTGAGAAATTCGGCCTCCGCTACCTCGGCCCGATCGACGGGCACAACTTTGACGAACTCATAAAAAACCTCGAATTCGCCAAAAACAGCGACGTCCCCGTGCTCCTGCACGTACTCACCCAAAAAGGCCGCGGACTGGCGGCGGCGATCAACTCGCCCGAAAAATTCCACGGCGCAAGTCCCTACGACCCGGAGACGGGCGAGACAAAAAAAACGGCGCCCGCGCCCGC
>JAISAX010000596.1 GCA_031266495.1 Opitutaceae bacterium | reverse complement strand
GGGAAAAGCTCCCGGGCGGGGGTTTTTTTTTTTTTTTTTTTTTTTTGGTGTTTTTTTTTTTTTTTTGGGGTGTGTGGGGGTGGGGGGGGGGGGGGGGGAGAATGTGAAGGAGTGTGGCGCGGTAGCGCCTGGGACCGCCGGCATCTTGCCGGCACGCAGTGGAGTGGCATCGACTGGAGTGACTGCATCGGCTGGAGTGACATGACAGGAACGGCAGGCAGCCCCAGGCAGCCACTCCGCCGGGGCCGGAAAGATGCCGGCGGTCCCAGGCGCTCCCGCGCCAATGGCCAATACCATCAGAGGATGCGACGCTCCTCACTGGAGCGCGAACTCGAAGGCAAGTTGCGTGCCTTCCGGAGAAATCGTGGCGGTATTCAGGATGAGTTTTCCGTCTCTGTTTTGTAACGGGATTTCCCTGACGCGTGCGCCGGTGGCGTCCACGGCCCAGGCTTTCCATGCGCCGGGCGCGAGGCGGAGGGTCAGGGTGGCGTCGCCGCGTTGCACGAGGTGCGGCCCCTCGCCCCAGCCGAGAAGGAGCTTGCGGTCGGGTTTCTCGAATTGCATGCCTTCGGGCAGGGCGTCGGTGAGGTGCGTGACGAGCACGCGGCGCGTCGTGGCGAGCGGCTCGTCGTCGAGGGCGATCACGGAAAGCGCGGCGTCGGCGGTCACGTTTTCAACGGCAACGCGGTCGCCGGAAAGGGCGGCGCCTTTGGGCGCATAGAAGAGTTCGCTGCGCGGGGTGACGACCTTGACGGTGCCGTCGTCGGCATCGAGTTCGATCTGGCGCGTATCGCTGATGACGCGACGGCCTTTCGCATCAACGGCATCGCGGGCGATCACGCCGGCGCGTTTCAGGTTGTCGATGAGGCTGGCGTCGGCGATCCGGGTCCTGGGTGGCAGGGGCGAGGCGGGGGCGGGTGTCGCTCCGGTAAGAATGGCGTCGGATGCCGGAATGGCGGCATGGACTTCGGCGGGCGTTCCGGGTTTGGCGCCGATGCGCGAGACGAGGCCGAGGAGGTAAAAATTGTCGGGGAATTTTTTGTCGAGTTCGGCAAACGCTTCCCCGGAGCGGACGGCCCAGGTGATGAGGCGGTTTGCGGAGGCGATGTCGCCGCGCTGAAAGAGGAAGGAGCCGATGCGGTCGCTGATGATGCCAATGGGGTCGGCGGCAACCGCAAAGTAGTTTTCGACACCACCGTCGAGCGCCTGTTCGCGGCTCATGGCGTATTGAAAATTATACAACGCATCCCAATCCTGGAGCGATGCGTAAGCGGGCATGAGAAGGGCGCCCTCGGCACGGTAACGATTGGGTCGGCAGTAGTTGAATTCGGTGACAGTGAAGGGTTTTCCGGGAATGCGGACAGGGCTCATGCGATTGGGCACGAGAGCGAACGCGCGAATGGGACTATCCTGCCGGAACTTTATGGGGAAGTCCCAGGATTTTTGCGGGAACTGAGGGTGAGACCAGTAGCTGTGGGTGTCCACATAGTCGTAGTGGTCGCGGACAAAGGCGAGGCCCTGGGTGAGGGTGTAGTTCGCCCCCGTCAGGAGCGCCTTCGTGCCGAGAGCGCGAAGGTGGGCAAAGATGCGAGCGTCGGAGCGGATATGGGTGTCGTAAACGAAGCGGGTGAAGGCGGCTTCGCGCTGTTGCGGCGTTTCACCGACGAGGATGGATGGCGGACGGGAGGCGGCGAAGAGGGTTTCGTAACGGGCGCGGACGTCGAGGTTGCGCAGGACGTTGCGGAAGAGGGTATCCTCGTTGACCGGGCAGATGCCGATGAGCGCGGGATCCTCGGCCCACGTGAGCCCGGTGTAGGGATTTTTATGTGACAGGAGAGCGGTCGCGAATTTTTTCCAGGATTCAAAGACGGCGTCGTTTATCGGGATATAGCTTTTGAAGAGGATGCGGTTTTGCGAGGCGGTGAGCTTTTGGGGAAAGCCGAAGGCGGCGTGCTCGGCCGGGGAAAAACGGCGGGAACTGAAGAGGTCGATGTTGATGTAGATGCCGTGTTTCTTCAGGGCCGCAAAGAGACGGTCGAGCTGATCGAGTTTATCCGGGTTGATGTCCCAGGAATTGCCGCCTTCGCGGACCAGCATGCGGTCGTAGTGGTGAAGGCGAACGGTATTGTATCCGGACCGGGCAAGGCGTTCGGCAAGGCGTTCGGTTTCGTCGGGCTTCAGGTAGTTGGCGGTGAAGCACAGATTGACTCCCCAGAAACGGACACGGCGGTCGGGCTGTTTTTCAAAGGCGAAGTGGCCGTCGGGTGTCACGATGATCGGGCCGTCCTTTCCGGCGGGCGCATGGGCGGCCACTTGCCGTGAGAAATCGAATACCCCTCCCGGAGCGATCTCCACCGAGTGGGCATAGGGCGCCCAGTCGGCGTTGCGCATGAGGGTGAAGCGCGAAGAGCCGGAGGATTTCCCTCCCGCAGCGGATGCGCGGGCGGTGTAGTCGTCGGCTTCGTCCGGGGTGTTGGCAGCGCCGGCGGAGCGGGCCGGCGTCAGGAGGCAGAGGTTGCCGGCGAGGATACCGGCAAGGAGAGCAAGAATAAGATTCCGGATCGTACGGTCGGAGTGGGACATGGATGGCGGGAACGAGTGAGAGGAATCCGGAGATCAGCGTATGGTCATATCAGAAATCCGGTGACGGAGTGTCGTGATAGAGCCATTTTGCGCCTTCGGTGGCAGAAGCGGCTTTGGGCAATGGTGGAGCGCCGAGGCGACTGACATGACCGTCGATGAAGAGAATATTGGCTTTCCCGCCATGCCTCAGATGAAGTTTCCCCCCCTTCCCTCCTCCACCCGGATAGAGTTTGTCGTAAGTCAGCAGCGTTGTCTTCTGGTCGGAATCGACATCTGCGATGTAGAGTTTTCGTGACGGATTTTCAAAATCGGCCAGCGTCCAGGAGGGTGTATCCGATTTGCTGTTTTCCTTCTGATCGATGCAGGTGCCGCGCGACATGGCATAGTCTCTTTTGGCGAAATCCGTAATGCCGTCGGGACGACCAAACACCGCGGGGCACAACCAGATGGTCTGTGCGTTGCGGACGTCCGCCTTGTCACTGTTGGTGACGTAGGGGGCAAAGCGGTCGTACCAGTAGTTGGCGCCGTTTCCGCCATAACCGGTCTGATAATTGAGGCAGCCCTTGTGGTCCTGCGCGTAGAGGAGCGAGGCGACGCCAAACTGGCGGAGGTTGCTCTGGCAGGCCGCCGTCCGCGCTGCTTCGCTGACCTTGCCGACCGTCGGGATGATGATCGCCGCAAGGATGCCGATGATCGCGATGACCGTCAGCAACTCGATGAGGGTAAACGCGGACCGGCAATGCGGACGTGTTTGGGGGAAACGGGGGATCATGGTGGCAACAGTTGAACAGCAGATGCTGCGGGATGTTTAGCGCGAATCACGACTGGAACGAACCCGCCGGAGCGCAAACGAAAGCAGGACGGCGCCGGTGATCAGCGCCCACGCGCCGGGTTCGGGAATGGCAGTGACGGAACCGGTAAACGTGATGTTGCGGAGTCGAATCACTTGATTGTATTCGGCGGCATCGGTCGGAACACCTGCAACATAGATGCGGAAAGTGAAGGAGGCGGCGGGAGCGAGTGCCGAAAGATCGACGTCAAGGTTCTTCCATGAGAGACTGGTGGCACCCGCAGCGGTGGCATCTTTCGTTGTCGAACCGAGCGGGTTGTTGTTTTCGTCACATAGCCACGCACAAGCGGTGAATCCGGAAGCACTGTTGAGGCGTTCGGTGCCGAGCTGGACGGTAAACGAGGTCAGGTCGAGCAGGGTGCCCTCGCCGGCGTCGATTGTGAGGGAATAATATCCGCCGTTGTTGATGGCGTTCTCCAGTGTGCTGCCCGCTGCAAATGGAATTTCCGGGTCACTGTCGGCTTGTGCCCTGTTGGCCAGGCGGGTGAACAGGTTGGCGCTGTTGGAAGCGAGGCCGTAGTAGCCCGTGCTGGTGGCATCGGTGTAGGCGGTTATGGAAATGGAGCCGGCTTCGAGACCTTCGGCTGTTGTGGTCGGTTTGAGTTTGTTGGTGGTACCGAATTCGTAGCTGACGAGCGTCCCGGCTTGAGTGGTCGCCGTCAGGGCCAGCATGGCCGCGAGCGCGCAGGCAAGGGTGCGGAAATGTGAGGAGCGGCGGCGTTCAGGTGTCGGGTTCATGGTGATCGAGGTTTGGACGATTCCGAGGTTTCGGGTGTGCGGTCATTGCGAAGCCCAGGCTCCACAGTGACGTTGAATGAGCATCGAACGTATCCGTGAATACCCGGCAAGAACAGTGCGAGTTTGCATTACGTAAATCAACTTGTCTGGCAGGCCGACTTGCCGGATGTTTGGCGGGATGAATGGCGAACTGGACAAGAAGCCGAGTCTCACGGATGTAGCCCGGCGCGCGGGGGTGTCCCGGATGACGGTTTCGTGCGCGTTGCGGGGCGTGGGGCGGATCGGGGCGGAGACGGCGGCGCGGGTGTGGGCGGCGGCCAGGGAACTCGGATACTCCCCGGATGCCCGGCTGACGGAAGTCATGACACGGGTGCGCGAGACGCGCCGCAAGGAACCGGTGCCGATCGCGTGGATCAACGGATTCGAAAATCCGAACGCCTACCGCGAGTATTCGTGGGCGGCCCCGTTCATCGAAGGCGCCCGCAAGCGGTGTCAGGAACTCGGATACAAACTGGACGAGTTCTGGCTGCGCGAACCGGGCATGACGGAGCGCCGCATGTCGTCGATCATCGCCAGCCGCGGCATCCGCGGCGTGATCGTGGGGCAGACGCGGCCGAGCGTGATGCGGTTGCGTTTCGACTGGCGGCAATTTGCCAGCGTGTCGCTGGAGGGTTCCATCCTCGCGCCTCAACTGCATCGTGTGCATCCGGATCATCACTACAATCTGCTGCTCACCCTGAAGATGCTGCGGCGGCTGGGCTACCGGCGCGTCGGCCTGTGCGTGCACCGGATCATCGAACGGCGTTCGCATCATGCGTACCTGGCCGCGCTGCGTTTTTTCCAGTCGGGCGTGCCGCGGAGCGAACGCGTGGAGCCGTTTGTCTTCGAGCCGTTTGACCAGAAAGGACTGGAACGCTGGCTGAAACGCGCGCGGCCGGATGCCGTCGTGGGGCATCACGCAAAATTGCCCGAATGGCTGGGCGCCGCCGGCCTGCGCGTGCCGGAGGACATCGGCGTGGCGCATTTGTCGCTCGATGGAGACTGCGAGGACTGGGCAGGTATCTGGCAGCACAAACAGCGCATCGGCGTCCAGGCCGTCTCGCAAGTGGTCTCGCTCCTCCATACCGGCGAAACCGGCCTGCCGGAACTGGCTTACGAAACCCTCGTGCCGGGTGTGTGGCGTTTCGGCAAAACGCTGCTACGGCGAACGGTGTGATGCGGGTGGAGGGTTGGCTATGGATGCGGCCAGATTGTGGGTAACAGTGGAGAGTGCTCTGGCTTCGGTGCTGGCAGGATCACGCTGGTGAAGCGCGTCCACGACGGAGAGACTTTCGTTGATGCTGGTTTGCGCTTGTCCTTGCTCGCCTCTGATGGCGTGGAGTTGCGCAATCCTGTTCAGAGTCCGAACCAGATTTGCCTTCCCGTTCGTCTCTTGTGGAAACGTGTCGGAAAGGTGTCGCCGCAGTGCGAGGGATTTTTGCTGGAGTTCAAGCGATCTGGCGGTGTCTCCTTTTTGGAAGGCGATATGAGCATGCCGGTCCAACAAGGACGCTTTGTTTGTCAGGTAATCAGGATGTTGCGGATCAGCATCAAGGAGGCGTTGGAGGATGTTTTCATACCCGGTCAGCAGGGAAAGGGCGGCATCTGTGTCATTGGCCTCAATCGCAAGATCAGCGAGTTGCCCCAGCAGGGAAAGCGGGCCTCGTTGCATGGCGTCGGAGGCCGGCTGTTTCCCGGCAAGACGGCGGTAATGGAGCAGTGATTCGTCGAAATATTTCCTGGCGATGTCGCGCTGGTCTTGTTGCGCCGCGATTGATCCAAGGCGTTCGAGTGAAATGGCCAGACTGCGCAACCATGCCGGATTGCCCGGGGCGGCTTCCACATGCTTGCGACAGAGATCATGGTATTCCTCAAAGATTTTCCGGGCGGCGGTTGGATTGTTGTCGTTGCGCTGACAGATGTCTCCGAGTCGTTGCAGTGTCGCCGCGAGATTTTTCTGAATAATATCCTCATCATCGGGATGGTTCGCCGCGCATTCGCGGAAGAGTTGAAGCGCACTCCCGGCATTGTTCCGGGCCAGTTCAGTGTGGCCGGTGCGGGCCTGAACTTCGGCGATTTTGATGAGGGCTAGAGCTTTTTCCCGAGGCTTGTTGGCGTGTTCCCAATGCGAAAGCGCCGCGGCAAGGGGGGGGGGGGCTTTGTCGGGTTGACCGAGCCAGTAATGATGTTCGGCAATTTCAAGTCGCCAGCGGGCGCGGGTGTCCAACGTCGCAGGGTCGGTGGATGCGGTGCTCCAGTTCAGGCGGTGCTCCAGTTCTTCGAGCCGCTGACGATGTTGTCCGGTGGTGAGCGGGTTTATTCCGCCCGTGTTTGCCATTCTGGCCGGGTTGAACAGGGGCGCGAGCGCGGCGAGAGGCGCGTCGTCGGCAAAGGTGATGATGGCACGTTGCCATGCGAAGAAATCAGGAGCGTGCCAGGCCATCAACGTTGCCAGCCATGAGGGTATCCAGAAAACGACGGGAACATTGATTTCATCCTGCCAGCGTTGGCGGGCGAGATTGAGGTTGTGCAGTGCCTGAAGCCGGGTGGCGTCGGACGGAACCGCTTTATCGAGTCCGCAGATGGCAATGGCCTTTTTTTTTGGTGGGGAGGGGGATGGGGAGAT
>JAISAX010000502.1 GCA_031266495.1 Opitutaceae bacterium | reverse complement strand
CCCCCGTCCGCCTCCCCCGTTTCACATGCGCTGTTCTCTCCCGTTTCTTTGTAATGCTCTTCTGATACCGGCATGGATGTTTGCCGCGGCGCTGGATGACGGACTCCTTTTCCACGACTCCTTCGAGCCGGGAACACCCGCCTACGCGCACGGACGTCCCGACTGGTCGGGCAAGGACTCCGCCCGGACCACCGGCTTTGACGGAGGAGTCGGCATGCAAACCTCTGCGGACGGCCTATTGCTCTCCGCCCCCGGCAACTTCAACTACCCGCAAGGAAGCCTCTCCTTTTGGGTTCGCATGCCGCCGGAGCCTGCCGCCGTCGCCGTCGCCGCCGATGCCGCCGCCATTTCCCCGCCGGAGCACATCCGGCTCTTTCACACCGAAAACTTTGAAATCCGCCACAACATCGCCAGTCGTAGTCTCACCTTCATGACAGGGAAAACGATGCCGGGCGACGGATACCGCTGGGACTACAATTGCTCCACCCGTCCCCCCGACAGCCTTTCCCTGAACGACTGGACGCACATCGCCATCACCTGGGATGCGGAAACCGGGCGCAAGGAACTCTGGTGCGGCGGACGCCTCCACGCCTCCAGCCAGACCGGACGCATCCGGGAAACACCACCCGCCGAGCGCCTGCAAATCAGGTTTGGCGGCGGCGGCAAGGACGCGCTCCCCCTGCAATTCGATACCATCGACATATGGAAACGCGTCCTCACCGCCGCGGAAGTCGCCGGACTGGCCAACCCCGCTCACCATGCCGCCCGCGCAGCCGCCATTGCCGCGATGCCCCCTCCCGCCCCTCCCGCAAACTCCGCGCCGGAAACGCTCCGGGCGGACATAATGATGATCCCGGTCAACCGGATCGAAGACACCATCATCGCCCCCGGAGAAACGTTCACCGTCAGTATCCCGATTAAAAATACGAGCGGACGTCCCTTCGACGGCCAGGTCCGCCTCACCCTGGAGGATTTTTTCGGAAACACCGTCGCCTCGCACGAGCAACCCGTTTCGCTGGCTCCGGGGAAACAGACCACGATAACCCGCGCCTTCAGTCCCGCCGCGCAAGGCATTTACCGTGTTGCGCTGACCGTGCATCCCGCCCCCGCTCTCGCCCCCGCTGCCCCCGCCCCCTCCCCCCCCCCCGCTCCGGCGGAGCGCGTGCGCGACATCGCCACCTTTGTTGTCTGGCCCCGCGACGCCCGCCTCTCCGACGACTCCTGGTTTGGCGTTCACGTCAACTCGTGGGCCGACGGCCATGTCGTCCGGCAAGCCGCCCGGCTCGGCTTTCGCCGCAACCGCAACCACAACATGCTGCAAACCACCTGGTGGACGCGGGCGCAATTCGACCCCGGCCCCTTCCGCTGGGACCAGGAAACCTCGCTCACCTGGAACATCGAAGCCGGCATGAACATCATGGGCCAGTTTCTGGGCTGCCCCTGGTGGGCCGCGCGCGACGGCGAACTCCCCCGCCTGCCCAACACCTATCCCTCCGGCGCCGTCCCCCGTCCGGACGCCTTTGCGACCTACGTCACCGAAACCGTCAACCGCTACAAAGACCGCATCCACCTCTGGGAAATCGGAAACGAACCCGACGTGAGCATGTTCTGGCGCGGCACACCGGAAGAGTTTTCCGGATACGTCCACGCCGCCGCCCGCGCCGCCCGCGCCGCCGACCCGCAAGCCCTCATAGTCGGCTCCGGCTATTCGTCCAACGACAGCTTTACCCGCGCCGCCGCCCAGGCCGGCGCGCTACGTCCCCTCGACGCGCTCTCCTTTCACCTTTACCACTCGCCCGAAAACCCTCCCGAAGCCTACCTCGCCAGATTCGAGGAACGCCTCGCCTTCTTTCGCGACCTCCTCGCGCGCCACACCGACCACCCCGCCACCATGCCCGTTTACCAAAGCGAAGGCGGCTCCACCTCGACCACCTTCCTGCGCGGAGCCGAACTCCCCAAGTGGCCCCCCCCCGGCGCCCGCCCGCCCCCGAACTGGCGCGCCGCCGCCATCCGCCAGGTGCAAAGCGACGTCCTCCTTCTCGGCCTCGGCTTCACCGCCTCCTGGTCCTACCTCTGGAACCCCGGCCGCGAGTATTCCAGCCTCTGCGAACTCGACATCAACAACACCCCCAAACCCAAAATCGTGGCCCGCGCCGCCCTTGCCGCTGCCCTCGACGGATACCGCTTCCACACCCACGTCCGCCGCCCCGGCGACGCCCGCTTCTGGGCCGCCCTCTTCACGAATCCGGAAACCAACTACACCCGCGCCGTGGTCTGGACCGGCGACAACGGCCGCGTCGCCATCGCCACCGCCCGCCTCGCCGATTCCGGACGCCCTCCCGCCGGACTCCGCGACCTCATGGGCGCGCCCCTCCCCGTCGGCGAACAGATCGAGTTTGACGACACCCCCCGCTACCTCACCAGCACCCTCACCGGCGACCAGTTGGCCGCCCGCCTCCAGGACAGCGCGGCCCTGCAAATCAAAAACCCCGCCGCCCCGCTCCCCGTTGAAAAAGAAGAACGGCAGGATGCCGGCATCCCGAAACTGCCGGACTACGCCGCCCCGCTCGAAAACCCCGCGGGCCTCCACCCCGTTGATCTCCGCGCCCACGCCAACATGGCCCTTGCCGACGAAAAAGCCGGCGACGGCAAAGGCGGCTGGGCCGACGAAGGCCCCTTCAACGACGCCCGCGAACTCCCCGCCGGACGCCTCACCGCCTACGGCGTCCCCTTCGACATCATTGACCCCGCGAACAACAACAACCGCGCCATCATCACCCTTCGCGGCCAGAACGTCACGCCCGCCCACCCGCTCCGCGCCGACGCCATCCCCGTCAACCGCGCCCGCCTCCGCGCCCTCTACTTCCTGCACACCGCCGCCTGGGGCGTGCCCGGCCACATCGGCCACTACACCCTCCATTACGCCGACGGCACCACCGCCGACCTCCCCCTCGACATCGGGAAAAACACGGCCAACTGGTGGACCGGCCACACCCCCGGCGAAGACTCCCGCCCCTGGCCCATCCGCGTCACCAACACCCTCAACGGCAAACCCGCCTGGCGTTACCTCCGCGTCTGGGAATGGCAAAACCCGAAACCCGACACCCCCGTCCGCTCCATCGATTTCGTATCCGACGGCTCCCGACAAACCCCCATCCTCGTCGCCCTCACCGCAGCCACCTGGCCCCGCTGACAATTAACAATTAAGAATTAAAAATTAAAAATTCCGACACCAGACGTCCGACATTCGACACACAAACACCATGAAAACACACCCGGATATTCGTTCGCATAACCCGCCTGGCGGCCTTGCCCGCCTTGTTGCTGCCATCGGCATGACCATTGGCATCACCATCGGGGCGCATGCACCCTGTCATGTCCTTGCCGCTACGCTGCCCCCTCCCCCCCCTCCCCCCCCCGGCATTGCGACCGGCGCACGCCTCTCCGCCCCCGCGTTTTCCCCGCAGGAATGGAAACTCCCCGAAGGTACGACCCTCGCCGATACAGCCATCGCTATCACGACGGAAAAAACCAACGCCCGCCTGCAATACCTCCCGGCCCTGAGCGGAAACATCCTTGTCCAGGCGCGACTCAAGAATGTGAACAACAACCACAACGTCAGCCTGCGCATCGGCGGCGCCCTTGCCCTAGGCTTCAACAGCCAGTACCGCAAAATCACGCTCGTCACGCTCGACAAGGGACGCATCCAGACCCCGGCCCTTGTCGAACTTCCCTATCCGGACGGACGCATCCCGGCGGAAACCCCGTCCGACTTCGTGCTGACCCTCGCATTACGCGACGGCAAGGCGAGCGCCTGGATCGACGCCCGCCAGATCATCGCCGACATCGCCATCCCCGATTTTGTCGCGCCCCCCTGGCGCATTGATTTCACCAGCGGCTGGAGCAGCAACTGGACCCTCGCCGACTTCGCCATCTTTGCCATCAAACCCGCCCCCGTCCCCACTTCCTGAGGATGGAATC
>JAISAX010000494.1 GCA_031266495.1 Opitutaceae bacterium | reverse complement strand
ACTCTACAGTGACCTTTGACTTGATAAATGAAAAGAACAAGAATGAGAATCTTTTGGCTGATTCTGCTTACAAGAGTGAAGACTGCGACAAACAATTAACCGAATTGGAAATAAATAATTATATCAATGAGAGAGCCTACCGGAACCGCCCGCTTACAGAATTTCAGAAGCAATTCAACAAAGCAAAGTCTGCAATAAGGTGCCGGATTGAACATGTTTTTAGACATATAGAAAACAGCATGGGGGGACCGGGTTTTGAATATATTGGAGTTAAACGAATCCAGACAGCCATCGGTTTGCGTAATTTGACCTACAACTTCGTGCGTTACGTGCAATTGATCAAATTAGGACGGACCCCTGCCCCATTTTTCTGATGGGGAAAGGGGAAATTGTGTAACAACATCTAAGACAACAAGAAAACATCATAAAAAATCTCCAAAAACAATGGATTCCACTTAATAACTGAAGTTACGCGGATCGAAGTGGCACGGGCTTCCAGCCCGTGGACGGATCGGCAGTAAAGCGCCGCCTCCCTGCTCACCTTCGTGTCATTCACTGTAAACAACTGTAATTCTCTTAAACAAATGATCTTGCCTGGAGACAAAGGGCGACGCTGCGCGTCGTCCACGGGCTGGAAGCCCGTGCCACTCCCGGAGCGGGCGGGACGCTCGCGCCAACGGCTGCGCACGGCGAGGCGCGTGGGGCCTCCAGCGGCGAGTATCCAGCGACGGAGTTCCTGGCCGTAGTTTTCTCCCAATACATCGGCGTCGGGCCAGACTTCGATGAATGCGGGATGACCGGCGACAGCAGGGGCGTCGGGGGAGGGGGAGGGGGGAGCATCACGGCGGGCCAGGAGGACGGTGCCGTTGGGGGCGCGGTCGAGCGTGAGCGGGGAGCGGCGGGCAAGGAGCGCGCCGCCGAGCCAGAGGGCGAGGGAAACAGACAAGGCGAGAGCCGCCGCAATCAGGCCTGTGGAGCGGAGCAGGCCCCGGAACCACATGCACTTTTCCGGCTGGAAAAGTCGAGGCATGGGGTTGCGTGGCGTAGCGGCATGCTTTTTCTGCCAATCTGCATGCTGTCCGGAGTGGGCGGGATGCCCGCGGAAGTGGATTTTCGATTCTCGATTTTCGATTTTCGATTGGGCCCCGCGCGCCGTTTCCCGGGTCGGTACCAACTGCTTCTTCAATCGAAAATCGAGAATCCAAAATCGAAAATTCGCACGGGCGAGACGCCCGCGCCCCTTCAGGCAACCGGCGGTGTCGGCAGCCAGGATCGTCAGGGCGCAGAGGCCCGGCACGATCCAGAGGCCGGGAATGATCCAGAGGTTGCTGAAGACCATTGCAGCCAGCCAGGCCGCCTAGGCGGCGGCGAGGCCGCGCCAGAGTCGGGCAAGGCCAGCCCGGTTGGCGGGGGCGCGGGATGCGCGGTCGGCCGCACGCAGGCCGGACAGGAGCGGAAGGAGCGCGGCGGCAAGGAGCACAGTGTGAAGAGCGGCAGCCCGGCCTCCACCGCCACGGTCAGGTAGCTGTTGACCATGCTCAGGTATCCTTCGTCGCGGCCAATCTGTTGCGTCCAGTGCATGAACGACGCGCCGGACTGTCCGCGACCCCAGCCGTGCAGCGGGCTGTCGGCAACGAGTTCGAGGCCGCCTTTCCAGAGGTCCACGCGATTGAGCGCGGAGCGGTCCTCGCGCGTATAGGCCGGCGTGAGGCGGTCGGCGAAAGACGACGCGAACAGGCATGTCATGGCAATGGCAATACGAAGGGCGAAGGCGATGGCTCCGGGAGGGAACGCCAGCCGCGAGCCGGAAGCGGGCGGGACGCCCGCGCCACGTCGGAGCGGAGGGGCAACGCTTGCGGGCGCGACGTCCGCGCCACTCCGGATCACGGGCTGGAAGCCCGTGCCACGCGGAGAGGCAACGCTCACGGGCAAGGATGCCCGTGCCACTTTTTCTGCCAATCGGGCAGGATGCCCATGCCACGCCCTCGCGCCACGCCGCCAGCGCCAGGCAACCGACAACAGCCACACCAGCGCAGCGCCGGCCACAGCCATCCAGCCGCCGCGCGAATACGTCTTGGCCAGCGCCCACCAGAGCGCCACCTCGCCCGCCGTCACCACGAGGAGCGCCGCGTATCCCGCAATCAGGAATCCCTTCCCGCGCGATGCCTCCCGCCCTTCCCGCCTTTCCCGTGCCTCCCGCCCCTCCCGCGACCGGAGGGCTTGCGTCAGGCAGCCGGAAATCAGCCACATCAGTGGCAAGAGAGTTGCCAGAAAGGCTCCGGCGTGATTGGGAGTCTCCCAACCCAACGCCCAACGCAAATGTCCATCGAAATAATAATCCATGACAGAAGGGATGAAAAAAGAATGACCTCTGTCCGCGAATCCCGTTACGGCCAGCTTTTTCGTAGTGCGCGTCTGTTCGTGCTCTCGCTTGCGCTTTCGTTTATAGTTGTCGGCATCGGTGACGGAGGAGGCGGCGGCGAGGCCCGGGCTGCCACGGACGAGCGCACAGAGGGCGGCATCTACGAGCGCACCGTCAAACTGCTCGGCACCGATGACCGGGACCTGACGTTTTTCGTAAAACTGCCGCCCGGCGCCCGTACCGGCGAGGATGTGGGCGGCGTGTTCGCGTTCTGCACCTGGCAGTCCGATCCGGATACGATCCGCGATGTGCTGCTCGACAGGGCGAAGGATGGCACGACGAGCCGTGTGTCGCGCTTCGCCTTCGAGCGCAATATGGCGGTGGTGAGCTGGACGACGTTTTTGGCGAAGGGAGCTTTTGACCGGTCGCGCAGTTTCGACGAAATGAAGAACAGGGAGATCCGGCAGTTCGATCGCGAGTTCACCCGGATCGCCCGCAAGTGGCGCAGAGGTATCGACGGACTGGTTACCGATTACCGTCTGCCGAAAAGCGGCTGGCTGCTCTACGGCATTTCGCGTGGCGGCCAATGGGCGCACCGCATCGCCCTGCGCGAGCCGGACCTGTTCGCCGCCGTGCACGTGCATATCAACAGTTCCTACGACCAGCCCGTGCCCGAGGCCGCCGGTGTGCGCTGGCTGGTGACGACCGGTGAACTCGAGGCGGGCTACCCCGCAGCCCGGCAGTTTTTCATGGCGGCACGCAAGCTCGGTTATCCGATGGTGTTTCACGCCGAACCCAAATTGGGCCACGACAACAGCCCGGCCATCGATCGCCTGAGCGAGGCGTTTTTCACGTGGGTGGTGGACAACCTGCGCGCCGCCCGCACCGGCCAGCCCGCGCCCGTCACGGAGACGTTTGCCGGCGATTATCTCACCCACGAATACGTGCCCGCCGCCCGCGCCGAAGAGATCCCCGCGGAGCGTCGCGTC
>JAISAX010000486.1 GCA_031266495.1 Opitutaceae bacterium | reverse complement strand
CACTCCGGTCCGGGAGCATGACAACCAGCTCAAGGGCGTCCGGGCTGCTCACATGGAGAACAATGTCTCTGACGCGCCCAGCAACATCCAGATCGGCATCACCTATCCCCAAGGCGTCCCACTCACGTCACCCGTCACATGGAAAACTTCGTCCCAGGTCTGAAAGACACGATCCTCTCGCTCACCGTGGCGCTGCGGGTGGTCCTGTTTTTCATCTGCACGGCGGGCCTGATGCTGCACATCAACCGCGCCCGGGCCGACCAGGACAGCCTCACGCGGCCTCTCGTGCGCGGCATCGTGGTCGTCGCCCTGATCTCGACGCTGCCCTGGTGGTTCGAGTTCACCGAATCAGTTCTCCGGGCGGTCGCCAACACCGTGCAGGAGGGTTACACGGAGCACCCGATGCGCACCTCGGAGTTGTTGCGTAACAGCGTGGCGGATAGTCATGGCGTGAGCGGATTGATGTTGTCGGGCGGAAGCGTCTGCCCGGAGGGCTGTCGCTGCTGGTTTTGGATGATCCAGTATTGGGATTTGACTGCCTGCCGGTGTCCGCGCTCGAAGCCGCGGGCCTCGGCCTTCTTCTCCCGCGATGCGGTCGTGCAGCCGGTCAGGACAAGCAGGCAGGCAATGACGATCAGGGAGAGACTACGCGGCAGCCTTGAGCGGTTCATGGGAGGAATCGGCGGGCGGTTGAACGTGGCGCAGCGTGCCGCATTGCGGCGGCTGCGAGGTGGGCGTGAAGTAGCACATGGAGGAGTATTTGCCTCCGGGCGGAAGCTGCTCGGGCAGCGGATACCGCTGGATGGCGTCGAGCGCGGTTTCGGGGAGCACGAGATCTCCGGCCAAATCCTCCATGTCGCTGCGGTCCGACTGGCGCATGAGGAAGAACTGCTTCGCGTTGCCGATCACCGCGGGGCGGATGCGTGAGGAACGGAACCGGGCATATTGCTGCACGATGCTGACCGCCCAGCAGTTGAACTTGCGCAACTGTGCGTAGCTCTCCGCGACGATCTGCTCGCCCCCGGGCACGTCCAGAAAGCGGGAAAGCTCTTCAAAAATGATTCGCTTCCGCTGAGCCCTCGGCAGGGCGAGGATGTGCTGGCGGGCGAGCCCGTTGACCAGGAGATCGATGGCGGCCTTCAACTCGACGGCCTGCTCGGGGATGAAGCCCAACTCGAAGTGCGCGACCTTCCTCTGCAACGAAATCGTCGTCACCCCGTCGAAGAGCCGGCCATAGACGCCGTCGATGCTCCACGCCCGCAGCAGCGTGGCGAGCCGTCCGATCTCGGCTTGGTCATGCTCCGGCAAGGTGGCGTAGGTCAGCAACTCGACCAGCGCGCTGTGCGTCGGAAACTCCTCCGGCACGTAGAACGCGCAGGCCGTGTGCGCAATGAACCGCTCCGTGGCCGGGTCCTGCGAGAACCGCGTCAGCGTTTCGTCGGAGAGGCCGGCGATGAAGGCCAGCGCCTCGTCGTCGCCCGCCGCCTTCCGGTCACGCAGGTCGGCGAACGCATCCAGCGGCGTGCTGCCCACCGGCATTTTTTCGCGCCAGCGATGAACCGCGCAGGCCAGCCGGAGCACGTCGCCGGCCCGCTCGGGATTACGTCGCTCCCAGGAGACATACGCATCGCGGTAAAGCTGATGGAGGTATTGCGTGAGCTGGGCCTGACGCAACGCGAGGATTTCCGGGGAAGCGGCCTCCCCCACCATCCGCGCGAGCAGCGCCACCGCGCTTGACAGGTGCAACTGCGTCAGCGGGAGTTTTTGTGTATCCAGATAGTTGAGTGTGAGCGGCGAGTCGGGATGCACGACAACCGGCACCTCACCCAATTCCTCCGTGAATTTTTTATAGGAAAACCCCTCCTCGATGATGACGGTGTAATGGTAATGGGCGCCGGTCTGTAACAACAGGTCGCGCATCACCTCCGACTTGCCCGAGCCGGTCATGCCGAGGAGCACGGCATGCTGCGGCGAGCCGCTGACATTGGTATTCACGCCGACCAGGTTGCCGTGGCTGCCGTCGTAAATCGCCTCCGCCCGGTCGAGCGCCCCGGTAAACGTCGCCGAGAGCGGCAGCATATCGGCCAGATAAGCGTCTTCCGCGTAAAGCTCGCGGTGCCGATATGACGAGTGAGTCCAGCCGGGCCATGTGCCGAAGAACAGCTTCTTCGCGGTGGTGGGCAGGGCGCACTCGAAATGCTGCGCCCCGTCCATGCCGGCAATGCGGACTGGATGGCCGCTATCTTTTCCCTCAGCGCATCGCGGGAAGGCGCCCACGCGCGGATGAGGTAGGTGACGTGAAAGGGTCTGGTAAAACCGCCGCTCAGGGCCTCAACCTTGCGCTCCTTCTTGCGCAACGCGACGAGCAGCGAAGGACGGGGTTTGGAGGCGTATTCGCCGCGCAGGCGGTCGGCGGCCTTTTCCTCCTTCTGGATTTCCTGCCGGGTCGTGATCGGCGTCACGTTGACGGTGATCGCATAGTCCAGGAACGGGAGTCCGGTCAGGTGGGTGACGATGCCGGGCCAGGTCCGCTGCGGCCAGCGGGACAGCGTCAGGATCGCGTGATACTGGCCGTCGAGCGAAAAGCCTCCGTCGTCCAACCCCACGCCTTCGCAATGCCAGCAGTTTTCCTGCACGGTCAGGCCAGGGTCCACCGCGCCGGGCGCGTCGTCGCGCTCCGCCAGACCGGGGTTGAGGAAGCGCCGCACGAAGGCCGCGTGCGCCGCGTCGTCCATTGCGGTGACGGTGGTTTCCCCGGCCCAGAGTCCGCGCACGGTGCTGGCGAACTCGTCGAACTGCCCGCGTATCTGATCGAGCACATGCCGATACTGCGCGCGCAGTCCCTGCCGGGTTTTCAGGTTGCCCGAGTAGCGGGTGATTTCCGTGGAGAGGAACAAGGCCAGGCGCTCGCGGCGCAGCCCGCGGTCCTGCATCCGCTGCCAGTAGCGCGAAAACCGCTCGTTGCGAATCGCGCGGATGATCGGGTCGGCGACGGTCTGCGTGTGCTCGTGGTAGCGGAGCAGTTCGGCCCGGTAGTCCGAATCACATGACCACTGGAATTGCAGCCGGCGGCCCGGCGTCGCCAACGCGAGCAGGGAACGCACTTTGGACTGAAAATCGTTGAGCCGGGCGAAGCCCGCCCCTCGCAGGTCGGGCGTCTCCAGGAAGAAGCCGCGGGCGGCGATGGCTCCGCGCTCGGGCGCGCCGTAGAGAATCAGGTCGTCGCAGAAGACGCCGTTGGGAGCGTGAGCGTGCGGCTTCATGCCTCGGCCGCCTCCGTGTCGGTCAGGTTTTGCTGCTCGGCCGGGTTGAGGGTGAAATGTGCACCGCCAAGCCATTGTTCGATCCGGTCGCGGTCGTAGCCGGCGGGTTTGTTATGTTTGAGCAGGAGCGCCCAGCCGAGGATGGCGGCAAGCGGAACCGCCCCCGCAACTCCGGCGATGAACCATCCGGTGCCCACGAGCAGGCCAAGCACGGCCACCAGCCCGAGGGACCCGATGACACCAAGGACAACCGGCAGGTAGAGGTTGCCATCGAGCCCGAACACCCGGCCCGAGGAATCGTCGGCCGAGTTGGTGTCGGTGAAGTGCAGTTCGTTCATCGCCGGAGTGAAGGTCAGAAGTTCGGCGTGAGGACGGCGTCCTGCATCCCGAAGATGGCGAAGAGAGCGCCCATGATCGTGGCGGCGGCGGCGATGATGATGCCGGCGACGACACCGCTCTTGCCGTCCGGGTCGCCCTTGGAGATGGCGTTTGCGCCACCCCAAATTTTCAGGACGCCCCAAAAAAAGCCGACCATGAAGAGGAGCGCGAGAGCGTAGCCGAAACCGTCCCTAACCGTCTGAAGCTGTGCCAGTGGAAAACCCGGGCTCAGCGTGGGGGAAAGGGCTGCCAGGGGAGTCGGCAGCGGGAGAAATGAGCCATTCATTACTGACTACGAAAATACGAAAATACTCGACTTATCAAGAAAAACGTAGTCAGTGATGATTTGATGAAAGAAAGCGACGAGGGAGACCGGATCGGCCGCCTGCGCAGCCTAGAGGCGCACCTCTTCAAAAACATCCGCGGGCAGGACCGCGTTCTCGCGCGCGTTGTGCCGGCCCTGATGCGCGGGGAATTGGGGTTGTCCGACCCGTCACGTCCGCGGGCCTCGTTCCTCTTCGTCGGCCCGACCGGCACGGGCAAATCCGAGCTGGCGTCGGTGTTTTCCGAATACCTGTTCGGAGCGGACAGCCTGATGGCCTTCGATATGTCGGAGTATCAGAACAAGGAGTCGATCGAAAAGATGATCGGCGCGGACCGCTCCGACGTGGGACTTCTCGGCAGGGCGTTGTCCGCCCGCGCCTGCGGCACCCTGCTTTTCGATGAAATGGAAAAGGCGCACCCCGAAGTGCTGGACCTTTTTTTGCAGATGCTCTGGCTCGGCCGGATCACGGTGGCGACGGGCCGGACCTTCGCGTTGAAGGACTACTATGTGGTCTTCACCTCCAACATCGGAGCGGTGGACGCCATGCGGATGGAGCGTTCCAGCGCGGCCACGGTGGAGGAGTCGGTGCTACGCCGGGTGCGCCAGAAGCTGCGCCCGGAGCTGGTGGGACGCATCGACGAGATAGCGGTGTTTTCCCGGCTGGGTCCCGACGGGCAGAGGGAGATTTGCTCGCTCCTCATCGAGAGGGAAATCGCCCGGCTCGGCCAAACCGGAGGCTACCGGCTGGACGTCTCCGAAGGCGTCATGGAGTTTTTGCTACGAGAGGGCTACGATCCCCACTACGGAGCCCGACCCATGCAGCGCGCAGTGTCCCGCCACATCCAGGACGCCGTCGTGCGCGCGCTGTTCGAGCACGGTATCGCCTGCGGGCGGATTGGCGTGGATGGTCGCCGGCTGTGCATCGCCGGAGAGCGGACGGTAGAGAAATAGGGATTTCCTGTTTTGTCTTCGCCTTGGAATCGCCCGCATTGAATCCGTGCGTTGAGGAAACGGCAGAGGCATCACGTCCGGCAAGGAGAGATTTGGCCGGGAAACAGCTCGGAAGTCACCCGGAATCCACTAGCTTCCGAGTCGGGTTCCGAGTTCGGCGACGCTCACGGGCAGATTGGCGTGGACTGGCAAACCCGATCTATTGCCATCCCGAATCGTAGTCCCAGCGATGCTCGAACGCGCTCCCGGTGGAAGCGGCCTGAAGGGCGGGCAAAGCGAACCGCGAAAGGGACTCCTGCACTGACGCGAGCGGAACGGCGGCGAGGGAATTGCGTTTCAGGAACAGCTCCCATTGGGAGGTCTTCGCCTTTTCAAACTCACTGCCAAAGGCCACAGGCGTTCCGTTTGGGAGCGGTGTTTGCCGCCGTTGAAAGGTGTTCCTGATCGCTTCCGTGAGGAGCCTGCCCTCGACCTGGAAATGACGGCTCAGAAACCACAGATCGAAAAAGTCCTTCATCCGGGTGTTGTTGATGCCGAGCAACACGAGAGCGTTGAGTTTTTCCGCAATGACCGTGCAGAGCGGATACGCTCGCAAGCGGGGGGCGGGAAAATCCAGCAAGGAAGGAAACTCGATCTTTTCAGGTCCGGGTGTGACGACATCGCCAAAGCCGATGTCGATCTGAATCGGGATGCGCGCGTTAGATAGGCGAGCCTGTAGGGTAATCCTGATACCGGGATAACTTGCCGCTTCCCGGATCGGTTCCGCCCGCACGCTTTCCGGCGAAAACTCAAGCCCGTCGGGCATGGTTTCCTGCCGGCAAAGATCGGCAAAAACCGACCGCATTTCATCCAGGTCGGTGCTGCCAAAACCGAGAAGATCGACATCCCGGGTCGGGCGCGGCACCGTCTGATTCCAGACGACAAACAGCATTGCGCCTTTCAGCAGGAAGCGGTCTGCATATCGGGAACAGGAAAGCCGGTGAAGCAGTCGTTCGATGCCATAACGGGCCAGGACAAGGTCGAACGGCTGCCGCTGCTTCTGGCTCAGATTGAGCAGACGTTGCCGGATGGAGGCGGGCAGATTGCGTTTGGGTTCGTCGCTCATGTGAGGCTTTCCAGATAGGGACGCATGACGTTGGCCACACGGCAGGTCGTGGCAAAGCGGGTGATTTCGTCCATGGTGGCGCGGCGCTCGCGCCAGGTTTCGCGCAGGGCTTCGAGAGCGACATCGAGGCCGATCTTGTTTCGGAACTTGAAGCAGTCTGCCACGGTTTTGGCCGGGCTGAACACGCGCACCGGAACCCCTTCGATGTCGTGGGTTTCGACGCCGCTGGTGAGCCTCTCCCCGGAAAGGTGAACGATGCGCAGACTGATGAAATCCAGGCGCGGCCGCCATGCCCCGGGAGGCAGCGCCACCCACGCATCATGCGGGTTTTGGGTCGTGAGATTGTGGAAACGCAGGGCACTCAGCAGGCAGAACGTGCCTTTGGGAACCCTTCTGGCGACCTCGGCAAAGACGTGATTCTCCGTGACGGATTCGGCTTCGGCCAGCCGGTAAAGCCCTCTGCCTGCACGCTGCACCAGTCCGGTTTCAACGGCCTCACCAAGCTGCACACGGCTGATTCCATGCCGCTCCAGATCGCTTGGGCGCAGCACGCTGGTTGTGCGGAAAGCTCTGCGAACATTCCTGTCGAGCGCATCAGGTTTCATACAAATCCTAGTTGATTGATAACATACAGCTAGGATTTGTATTTTTACCAGTCTCGAATCACATAACCCTGTGGGGAGGTCGGAAGTGGGCATAATGGTGGAAGTTGCGGGCCGCCGCCATAAGGCGGAGCAGACGGCGGCCCGCGTTGGCGAGGGGCGTTCCTTCGCGTCAGGCGGCAAGGCCGCTGCCGGCCCGGAAGACGGCCCCGGCTTTTTCCTAGCGGAGCTTCCGGCCGGGTTCCTGTCGCGGTTTTCCTTCGTCCGGCACGCAGGGTAGCAGCCCGGCGAAGTCCAGGTATTCGTCCGCAATGTCCTTGGGCCTGCGCAACCGCAGTTCGTGCAGGATCAGTTCGCCGAGTTCCGGCGCCTGCTTCCTCATTTTCCGGACCAGGATCGCCCTAGCCTCCGCATAGACGCGCCGCTCCGGTTCCGGAACGATCAGTGTGAATACGGCAGGTTCGCTTGTTTTCATATGGTTTTGTAGGCAATCCCTGCCCGATTGTCTCCACGAGCAGGGAGGGCCGTCTTGGATTTTGGTGTTTTTCGGGCGCCATCCATTGAGGCACCTCGGGAGGAGTAACCGCCACGTTAAGCATAAATTTCCGCTGCGATCTTGGACGATTCCCGGAAAGTGTTGTCGGATTCCTTGTTACCTCCCCCCTCTGGCGCGTTTCAGGCAATCGCCTGCGACCGGCATCCGAGACGATCCCGAGGCAGCCAAGCGCTCGGCGGCACTCCACAAAATTGCCGGAAATGCCGGTCGAGGTGCGACTGGTCGAAAAATCCCGTCAGGTGAGCGACCTCTCCCACGGTGTAGTTCCCGGTCTGCAAGAGCTCCTTGGCGCGGGCGATCCGCTTGCGGGTAATGTAGAGCTGCGGCGTCAGTCCGGTGTGGTCGCGGAATACCTCGCTGAGATAATTCTCACTCAGGTTGGCCTGTCCGGCCAGCACCGGCATCGAGAGGTCGTCGGCCAGGTTTTGCTCGATGTAGTCCAGGAGCCGGCGCATGTGCGGCTCTCGACGATCACGCGCTACGTGAAGGCGACCGGCCGGCCCCTGTCGCTGAACATCGTGCCTGCCGCGGGTCGCAAACGCCCACGGGGCAAGCTCGCCGCCGAAATCGAACTGGTGAGCGCCTGAGACGGCGGCGCTGGAATTGATGACCGCCCGGCTGGCCGGAACCTGCGTCGATACGGCGATTCCGGTCGAGACCTGCGCGACCGGAAGCAACTCCGCCCGCCGGGCTCCCATCTATGTAAGGCGTCACGGAGGGCGGCGGGACTCGGGATTGGGCAGCGCCTCTGCATTTGTCACCGGAATGTAACGCGGGTGACTAGCAGTAAACTCCCGAAAAATGGGTCTTAATATATGTGTGACTTCTCTCTTTTTCTCACACGAGATTCGTCCGCCTCCGGCTGACGAGCAGTATTTTGCTGGTGGCGGGTCTCGGCCTGAACGGCCTCCGCTCCGAGGCGATCGACTACTTCTCGGATGAAACCCTCGCCCGGACGACCATCGACATCGACATCTTCAAAAAGCAACCGGCCACGCTGCCCCAGATCTTCGCCCTGGTCGAGCAGCAGACCCGCCTGAAGTTCACTTACCTCGACACGCAACTGCCGGCAGACAGGCCGGTGGCGCTTGAAGCCCGGGATACGGTCACTCTCTCCCGGCTTTTCGCCGATCTCTCCACGATGCTGGAAGCCGTCTTCCAACGCCGGGGGACGCGCGTGGTGGTGCGCCAGCGGTGGCCGGAGGACCGGGTGCTGGACCGGCCCGCGGCGCTCGCCCTTCCCTCTCCCTCCGCCTCCAGCCATGCAACCGGAACACGACCCTGGCGCCGAAACGATGGCGCGCATCCGCAACCACGAAGAGCCGGCGCTCCGAATCCTCCTGCGCAAATACCATCCATATCTCTGCAACTACGCCAACTCGCTGCTGCGCCACCATGGCTTGGCGGAGGAGGCCGTCGCCAACGTGTTCATCAACATCTGGAGCCGGCGGCATTCGCTTACGCTCACCTCCACCGTGCGCGCCTACCTCTTCAGCTCGGCGGGCAACCAGGCGCTCAAAATGCGCTCAAGACAGATACGCACCGACACGATCTCCATCGAAGAGGTTTCCCCTGACGATCTGGTGGACGTGCATCGGACGGATGGAAATCTCCTGTATCAGGAGTTGGAAGACGAAGTCGAAAAGCTGGTGGAGGCCATGCCGGAGCAACGCCGCCGGATATTCCGCATGAGCCGATTCGATAACCTGGAGCACAAGGACATCGCCGAGACGCTCGGGGTCTCCGAATGGACGGTGTATCACCATCTGGTGAAGGCCCACCAGCAACTGCTCGCCGCCTTCCCCAAGTTGAAGGAATGGCTGGAAGGCGGTTCGCGCCGATGATCAAGGATGCAGGCTACACCCAGGCCGGATGTCTGCCGAAAACGGCATGCCCGCTGCATTTATTTTTATTTTTTTCAACCCCGACTAGCAGAGACACCCCATTTTTGGGGTCTATATTATTAGAGAAAGACATGAACCCGACTGAAGATGCCCGATACGCGTTCTACAAGTTAGCCAACCGCTATCTTACGGGCGAAGCGTCGAGCCAGGAACGCCAGCAGATGGTGGAGCAGTTGAAAAATTCCGAGTTGAAAGCGCTGTTCGAGGAGATGCGCGCGAGCTGGGAACTCGAACTGCGGGAACCCTGCCCCTACGACACCGAGGCGGCGGTGGAGCGGCTGGCGGCCATCACTGGTCACAGGCAGCAACCCGCCACCAGGCGGGCCTCCTTCCTGAACCGATGTCGGCGCGGTTGGAGGCCCGCCCTCCTTGTTGCATGCCTCGTCGTCTCCGTCGGCGTCCTCGTCGTGGGGCTCCAGAAGACGCCCGGACGCGCAGTGGCCGACAGCGGCGCCTGGGTGGAGCGCACCACGGACGGCACCGAACGCCTGGCGATCACGTTGCGAGACGGCACCCGGATCACTCTCAACGCGAACGGGTCGCTCGTCTATCCCAACGACTTCGGCCCCTACGCCCGTGTGGTGAAGCTTTCCGGCGAGGCTTTTTTCGACGTGGCGCGCGACACCGCGCGGCCCTTCGTGGTGGAGACGGATTCGCTGCGTATCCGGGTGCTCGGCACGCGCTTCAACGTGCGCGCTTTGGGGAATCGGCCCGAAATGGACCAATATCTGTAATCGGTTCGAAATGAGTACCTGCCCTCTCTCCTGCACTCTCCATGCACACAAAATGCAAAGCCCCCGCATAACTCATGCGAGGGCTTTGAAACAGACAGGAATGTCGCTAATCAGGTGCGAAGGGAGGCGTAGAACTTGCCCCAGTCGGCGTCGGTGGTGAAGGGGTCGGCGGCGAGTTGCTGGAAGCGCACATGCGCGGGGGAGCCGCGGGCGTAGCGGGGGACATAGCGCAGGCCGGCGGCGCGGAGGATGCTGGCCAGGCGCGTGGCCTCCTAGATGATGGTGATGTCGGGCATCGCCGGGGGGATGAGCGGGATCGGTGTTAGTGTGGCGATTTCTTCCGACTGGAGCAGGCGGAGGCGGTCCAGGAGGGCGGCGACGATGGACTCCGTGAGTTGGGCATCGGTCGCGCCTTGGTAGAGGGCGGTGGGCGTGGCGGCGAAGAGTGTGGTCGCCGAGAGGATGAGGAGGGTGATCGGGCGGATCATGGGACGGGCGCGGTGGCGATGTAGGTGAGGTGGAGGCCGTCGGCGGCGGGGGGGCCGGAGAGTTCGGCGGTGAAGTTTTCGTGCGTGATGGTTTCTTCGATGGGGTTGGCCCAGATGCGGCCGCTGCGGAGGGGGTTGGCGGTGGCGAGGGCGGCGGGGAGTTGGTCGAGGGTGAGGAGGGCGGCGGGCAGGGGGTAGGCGGGGGGGGCGGGTTGGGGGGCGCCTTCGCCGGCGTAGATTTGCCGGAGGACGCGGGTCTGGAATTGGGCGGAGATGCGGCGGGTGTTTTGGGGGTTCTGGATTTCGATTTCGGCGGTGATGATGAGCGAGGGTTGCGTGCCGAAGGCGGTGTCGAGGGCGGTGGTGTTGAGGTCGAGGGTGCCCGCCGAGGCTCTCGCCCGCCGTGTGCATCGCGCCCGTGTGCTCGATTTCGAGCCGTCGGTCGCCGACTGCGACCATGAACTCACCGTGCTTTGCCAGAGTGATTTTTCGACCGGTATCCCTGATCCGGTGACACGTGTGCTCCATTACCAGGCAACACCCGCCGGCGTGGCAGCCTGCCCATGACACTTCCCCGCGCGCGCTGTTCGCACCATCAACGCCCGCGGTTTCGCCAGATAACCACAACCCTCCGGAGTCCGGTGCGGCTCCGGAGGAAAAATCAGTCCCGTATCAAATCATGAAAGACACCATCATCAAGCTCATCCAGCAAGGCCTCACCTTCGGAGGCAGCTTCCTTACCAGCAGCGGCCTGGCCACCAGTAGCGAGATCGCCACCGGCGCCGGCGCCGCCGCGACCCTCATCGGCGTCATCTGGACGATCGTCGCCCGCAAGAAGGCCGGCGAGAAAGTCGAAACCACCACCACCACTACCTGAATTTTTACGCGGGGTCGCCGGTGTGTCTCCGCGTAAATAAAATAACAATCCCATGTGGGGCGCCATCGAATGGTTTTTCCGCGCCGCCGCCGCCGCGCTCTACGTCTATGCGCTGCGCTACCCGGATCGCACCGGGAGGGAATGTGACGACCTTGAAAATGAAATCGAACAACTACGCCGCAGCGTTGATCCTGCCGATCACGTGCGCGCTGATCGCCTGCACGAGCGGCTGCTCCACAAGCGCCGCGTCGCGGCGGATGCTCTATCAGCCGCCAACGCTGGCGCTCCCCGCCGGGCAACCGGTGCAAACGACACTGGGAATATACGTCCCTCAAGTGGATGAGGTCTGGCACTCGCCCGCACGCTACGAGGCGCGCGAACGCGAAGCCCAAAACCTCGCCGCCGCCCTCGCCGAAGAACGCGCCAAAACCTCCACAAAATGATCCAATTACTCGTTAATATCTCCGGCATTCTAGCGCTCATTTTTGTGGGTCTTATCGTGCTCCTCTTCGCCCTTGCTGGTTTCTGTGATTTTACGGCCTTCGTCCGTAAAAGGCAAAAGCTCAAACCCTGCATCGCGTGTGCGGAACTTCTCGATGAGGACGGCTTGGTCGTCGCTGTCATCACACTTCGTCAAGACGGACAGATCCTCATCCGTGGCGGCACAGACGCAGCCAAACGAGTCCGTCTAAAATCCGTCAGATAACATCCCCCCTCCCTGTCGATACGAGTCGCTCCCGTCGCCAACCGTCGCACCCATGACCGCCCGCAACGGCAAGATCGCCCGCCTCCCCCTCGCCATCCGCAACGAGGTCAACCGCCGTCTGGATGACGGTGAGCCGGGGCCGCGCATCCTCGTATGGCTGCACACGTTGCCCGAAGTGTTGTCGGTGTTGGACGAATACTTTGGCGAGGAACCAATCAACGCCCAGAACCTGACCGAATGGAGGCAGGGTGGTTACAGGGAATGGCGGGATCGCCGCGAACAGCTTGAGCGCACGAAGGGACTGGCGGATTATTCCCTCGCGCTGGCCGAGCGTAACGGCGGAACCACTACGGAGGGAGCCACCGCCATCGCCGGCGGCCAGCTCCTCATGATTTTCGAGAGTCTGGACGTGGAGGCGCAAAAGAGGCTCTTGACGGAGAAGCCGGCGACTTACCTGGGGCTGGTGGATGCACTGGCCCGGCTGCAAAAGAGTCAGGCGGACGCGAGGAAGGCGCAGATGGCGGAACGGACCATCGAGCAAAATGAACGGCGGCTGGCGCAGAATGATCGCAAGCTGGCACTGGAGGAGATCAAGGTCCAGCGGGCGACAGCGGAGATGTTTTTGAAGTTTTATGCCGACCGGAAGGCGGCGGAGATCGCCGGGGGCAAAGCGAAGCCGTCGGTGAAGATCGAACAGTTGCGTCTGCACATGTTTGGCCCGGTGGAGGGGGTGGAGAATGGCCAGGATAACTGAGACTGCGTCCAAAGCCCGAGCCGGCGTAGTGCCGTTCCGTGCGTATCAACGGGCGGGGTTTCGTCACCCGTTGCGGCGTCTCGGCTATGTGTGGCGGCGGCAGGGCGGCAAGAGTTACCTTTTGGCGAACGAGGCGCTGGACTGGATGATGGAGACGCCTGGCGTGCTCACGTCGATCATCTCGGCGGCCATCGCACTGGGCACGGAGATCATCGTGAAGGAGGCGCAGTCGTGGCGCGATCACCTCGCGAAGCTCAAGGCCGTGGCGGCGGCGAATGCACTGAAGCTGGAGACGAATGCCGACGACATCGATTTTGATGGTTTCTGCGATCTGTTTGAGCACTCCAGGCTGGAGGCAAAATTGTGGCATGATCGCACGACGTGCAGCCGCACGCGTGTCATCGCGCCGAATCCCAACACAGCGGTGGGTTGGACAGGGCACATTATCGGGGATGAGTTCGGGCGCTGGCCGAACTGTCAAGAGGTGTTGGAGGCGGTTGATTCGTTCATGGAGTCGAAATCGCAATTCCGTATCCGGATTGTCACTACGTCACCACCCGACGACAAGCACTACTCCTACGAAATCCTTCTGCCGCCGGAAGGCACGGAGTTCGTGGCGAACGCGGCGGGCAATTTCTACAAGTCGGACTACGGCTTGATGGTCCACCGCGTGGATGCATGGGACGCCGCGCTCGCCGGCGTGATGATGCACCATCCCGACACGGGCGCAAAGATCACACCGGAGGAACACCGGGCGATGGCCTTCGACAAGACGGCATGGGGTCGCAACTACGGCCTGCAATTTATCGCGGGTGGCACGGCCGCCGTCAGTCTGATGGCAATCGGGCACGCCATGGCTCTGGGCAAGGGGGCCTGCGTCGGCACCAATATCACGGAGGCTGTCGTGGCATGAAGTCGCCCCGCCAAGCCAAGACCGTCAACGTCGCCGACATCCTGCCGGTGGATTGGCAGAGTTTTTTCGCTCCTGAACATCCGCGCATTAGTCTGGGCCTGGACATCGCCACCACGACCAAAGACAAGAGCAACCCCAGTTCGTTGTCCGTCTGCCAGCAAGTGGCGCTGACCTATTACATGCGTCTCGTGGTGCGATGGAAAACATCCGATCCCGACGTGACCAGGGCGATCCTGCGCACGGTGTTGACCGGGCTCCCGCATGGCTTGCGGGCAAGGCGGCTCTGCATCGACGCCACCAGCGAGCGGTTTTTCGCCGCGCAACTCCGGCGTGAGTTTGCCGGGATCGTGCCGGTGGAACTCGTCGTCTCCAGCGAGACGATCGAGCACATGGGCGAGAGCATGTCGGTCAAATCGTATCTTGGTAATCTGTTTATCAATACGATTGAAGATGGATACCTCGCGCTTCCGTCATGCGAATGGATCAAGACGGACATCCGCCTCGTGTCGCGGGATCGCGGCAGTTTCGCGTCAACCATCGCGGAGGACGGCGGCCACGGCGATGTGTTCGACGGCGGCAAACTCGCCCTGCACGCCCTCATGTCGAAATCAGGCCGGGCGGCCGCGCAGGGCGCCCCAACCGGCACACTCGGCGTCAACCGTGGCGCGGTGCGCGCCGGCGTCCGCAATCCGTGGGCGGAAAAATTCCGGAAACGCGGCGGCATCGTCCGCCCCATCTGACCAGAGGACACACACATCATGCCCACACTCAAAGAACGCGCTCAGGCGCTCACCCGTTATCTCGCTTCACTGCTCCCGCTGCGTCGGGTGACGGTTTTTAACAACCGGGCAATCCCCACGTCGATCGCATCCACGCTGACGGTGGATGATGTGCATGACACCTTCCGGGCCGCCGAGGGCGGCGATGTCACGCGGTTGTTTCAGCTCTATCAGGAGATCATCGCGTCCGATTCGCATTTGCAGGGACGTTTCGCCGATCGCAAGGAGGCCGTCACCAGCGACACCCTCAGCATTCAGCCGTGGGACAAAAAGAGTCCCGATGATGTCATCGCCGCCGCCGTAATCGAAGCGATGATCGCCGACTTCCCCGAGTGGGAAATAGCCTGTGCCCATCTGCTGGATTCCGTGCTCTGGCCAGTGTCGCTGCTGGAAAAAACCTTCCGTCTCAGCTCCAGGCCGGGGCTGCGTTACGAATTGGCCGGACTCACACCTGTCCCGTATCAGTTACTCTCCTACACGTCGGGGGCATTGGAGATTTTGCCGACGAATGATCAGGGCTGGCCAGTGGGCAATGGGGGACAGGCTCCCGAGGATGGCCGCTACATCATCCACCGCGGGCACCTGCTTTCGCTCCCCGACAACTGGGGCGGCCCCATGCGTTCGATCGTGTTCTGGTGGTTGCTTTCCATGATGGGCCGCGATTGGTGGGCGCGTTTCCTCGATCGCTACGGCGGGCCATTCCTTGTCGGTAAATATGACCAGGCCGATGATGAATCCCGATCTGTGCTTTTGTCGGCGTTTCAGTTCTCCCAAAAAATGGGTGGCCTCGTCGTGAGCAAGGAAACCGAAGTTGACATCAAGCAGGCAGCCACCACGGACAGCGGTTCCGCATATCAAACATTCATCGAATTGTGCAACCGGGAGAAGTCGAAGCTCATCCTCGGAGAAACACTCAGTTCCGACGCGCAGGCCACGGGGATGAACTCGGGTACATCCGAGGCTCAGTCCAGCAAACGCCAGGACAAGCGCCAGTCCGATGCGCGCCGGCTGGCCGCAACATTGCGACACCAGCTTTTCACGCAATACCTCCGCATCAACGGCTACCGAGGACGGGCACCGCTGGCCATCTGGGGATCAATGGAGACCGATGAGATGACAGCCACTGGCACGCTTATCAGCTCGCTGGCTGCCGGCGGGCTTCGCATTGCGGACGGCGGACTGGAGACCATAAGCGAACGTGTTGGTCTGCCGATCGAACGTATGCCGGCCGCACCTGCCCCTGGCCCTTTCTCGGCATTCGCGTCGCCAGGATTTCCCCTGATCGATCCGACCAATGCAATCGCCCAGACCGCGGCACCCGAGTGGGCCAAAACGCTCCGGGGTGACCTGGCTCCTATCCGCGACATCATCTTGCACGCCCGTACGCCCGCCGAGGCCATCGACGGCGTGCAAGCGTTCTGTGCTGCGAAGTTCGACCCATCGCGTTCGGCCCGAGTGATGGAGGACGCGATGATGGCGATCACGGCCAACGGTGTCGCCAGCCGGGCACGCTGACCCGTTTCAATTATTTCGCACACGCCTCGCGGGGCTGGTGTTTTCAAACATTCGCCGTCCGCTCGCTTTTGGAGCCTGCCATCAGAGGGTAAATCAAACCAGATCAGGCCAAATCATGGTGTTTCAAACATTCCTCTGGGGTTTGTCGTTGCCCCGAATCAGGAGGCTCACCTGAATCAGGAGGAGGAATTTGTGCTTTGGGTCAAAGCCGACGATTCCCACTCGGATATTGCTACCGTGGCGCTTTATCGGAACGGAGTCTTGCTCGAAACCAAACCGGGAGGCAACATTACCTCCTATTTGTTCAACCGGACTGAATCCGCCTTGGGGGCGGTCACCTTCACGGCGGTTGCCACCAATTCGTTAGGCATCAGCGCTTCGACCAGCATTTCCCTGTCTTTTTTCCCAGCGACGGCGGGTTCCCCGCCCGGCGGTCCGCCGCCGGGCAGCCCAGGCTCAGGCAATCCGCCCTCGGGGCCGGAAACAAACGTGCCGGGGACCATGCAGCAACTTGCGCTGCCCGAGCAAGGCCCTCGGGGATTTCCCTCTGTATTTGCTGTTACCACTTTCGACATGGAGGAAATCAGCGACGAGCACGAATACACCGGCGATCCGGGGCAATTTGTGCTTTTGGAAGTGGTCGTTCACACCGCGGAATATCCCTATTATACGGGCCAGCACTCGGACTTTGACGATGCGGTCACCTGGACGATTCAGCCCGCATGGGGGCAGTCGAAATCCGGCTCTCATCGCGTTAATGCGCTCCATGAGAAATTCAATGAGTATGGCGAGGCCATTGTCGGATACTTCGCCATCCGCTTCCCCAGCGATCCGGAACCGGCCAGCCGAAAACTCAAGTTCAAGGCCACCGTCCAGAATATCGTCGACGGCGCTTACGATACCAATGTGCAGTTCCGGCTCGCCTCAGTCGGGCTGCACGAAGTCGAGTTTCACGGAAATCAGACCGTCAGGAAAGACGATGGCAGTGGGGACTATTCAGGCGCGGATTGGCGGGATAACTCAAATCCGCTCAACGGTGATGCAGAAGATCAAAGCGACGTAAAGTGGCCCGTCTGCTACATAAAAGGTGACACCATAGGAATGACAGCCAAGTTGAAATGTCCTGGCCTGGAGGGGGTGAATGTGCGGGTCCGGGCCAAAGCCAAAGGTTCACAACTGAAAGGTCCCGGCGAGAATGAAATTATTATCGGCTCATCGGAACCAGCCGGTGCCGCCGGCGGAGTAATCGACATTCCGCTCATTGAAGGAACCAGTCCGATTGGCGGAGGCATGGTCAATTATATCGAAGACATGCGGATAACGTGGGAAATCTCCGTTGATGACGGATCAAGTTGGCATCAAATGGGAATCAGCAGGCATCCATTATACGTTTTATACGGGCAGCCTATTCAAGCAAAGAAGCTTTATCATACGGTGTTGCACTTGGCCTGTTCCAAGCCGGGAGCGATAACATGGAACCAAGTGGTGGAAAACGTGTGGGCCAATTTTTCCGGCCGCAATGTTAAAGCATGGAATATGTCCAGTCGCGCCTTTGATATTCCACTGCAATATTATAAAGCGGGCATCGTCCAGCAGAGTGTATCCGTAAGCACCGAAGGGCTGCTAAATGAACGAAATGGACAGTGTTTTGCCTGGATGCGATTGTTTCTGGATTGTTTGAAGATTCATGGTGAGCCGACTTCACGCGCGATCCAAGTCAACGCTGGCGCTGACGAGGGAGCCTTTCTTATGGTCATCAAAAACTGGACCCTATCTCAAGGTGCACCTACGCCATCAAGGATACAATTCCCCACAAAAAATCCAGATTATTCTTGTAGTGAAGGAAACACGCAATACGGCAATTGGATATCAACCGAGGGGGCGTCGGGCCAGAATACCATTACCCCTTATGTAAAAGTCTTTGGGGGTCATGCTATCGCAAAATATGGCGAAGTATACTATGATCCCTCATACGGAGTGACATACGCAAATGAACAGGACTTTGAAGATCAAGCCATTGTTGGCTACGGATTGGATGAGAGCAATTCAGACAATAATGAGACGGCAGATATCAGAATGAACCCACCCTCCTTTTCTGCCATCATTTTTGGACCAGTAGATTATCCATAAAAAAAAATAATCTTCGGTTAATATTCCGTTTGGGGACGTTGATAATTTACCCAATATTGGTTTCCCAACCGACAACGGTGCATGCAGAAGAACAAGTGCCATGGCTTTCAGCGTCCGATTGGCAAGCTGGGCCGGCACTTTCTGTCTTGACGCCCAATGGCCGCCGCGAGGTTCCATCATTTGTTAAGCAAATTGGTGAGGCCAAGGCGCAGATAGCCTTCTTTGCGGAAGAAAATATTCTGTTCGCGAATAGCGCTGCGCCTGCAGGTTTCCCCAAGTTTCTTACTCTTTACGACCAGTCAATCCATTCGCTAGGCTGGACCATTCCTTCGAAATTTAGGTTCAGTGGTTTTAGTCGTAAGGTAAGCACAGCTTCCGAAATTGAGGTGGGATTACGCGAATTTGAAGAGATTTTTCGCCGAGACCCCCGAGAGCTTGTTTATGTAAAACTCTACAAAGGTGCTTTTGAGCCATTTGATTCTGGTGCACGCGAACTGAAGGAGGTTGTTTATAATGGAGAAAATATCATTCTTAAGTTTCTAGACGGAGGCCAGGAATCGACACTCGAATTGGGTCCCGGGTTTAAATACATTCGCTCCACTATCGAAAATGGTAAGAGCGTGTTTAGAATCTTTTCAGTAATATAGAAATAAATGATAATACGATGAAATGTTTGCTGGTGTTTAACTTACGCTCGCAATTCTTCCAATTGCGTCGATATTTTTCTAACC
>JAISAX010000481.1 GCA_031266495.1 Opitutaceae bacterium | reverse complement strand
GCGCTGCGGGGGGGCGGGGGCGCGGGGGGCGGGCGGGGGGGGGCCCCCCCCCCCCCCCCGCCGGCGCCGGGCGCGTCAGCGCCGGGAACGTTGCCACTCGAAGATCGAGGGCACCGCCGGTTGCGGACGGGCGGGCAGCGGGCCGGCGTTGCCTCCGACGCCTCCGTCGCCGCCGGCGTCGCCAGTGGATGGATACGGGTGCACTGTATTGTTGGATACCGATGAGAAGCGTCCCAACCCGCCCGCGAAGCCGGCGACGGTTTTCACGGGGCCGTAAAAGCGGTTGTCAACGATGTCGATGCCGGTGCAGTCCGCCGAGCCGAAGAAGATGGCGACGGGGGCCGGTTTTCCCATGATGAAGACGTTGCCGCGGATCGTGTGGTCGAAGCTCTTTTCCCGTCCGTAAACGGCGTACCCCTGCCCGAGGCGGAAGCGGTTGTGGAGGATCAGCCAGGCTTCGTTGCCGCCGACCATGTGCACGCCGTCGAGGGGCGCGGTGACGTCGTTGTTGTAAACGACGTTGCGCGGTCCCTGCGGACCATGCGAGGTGCTGGCGGGGCCGGAGGCGAAAAAGGCGTGGCCGTAGGCGCCGTTGGCCCGGTCGGCGGGGGTTTGCGTGATGAGGTTGTTTTCGTAGAGGTTTTCGTTGGTCCAGCCGGCGTGCCACTGGGCGTCGCTGCCGATGAAGCGACCGTTGCGGACAACGTTGCCGGCGGCTCCCCACTGGACGTCGGGCGCGTGGCGCATGCCGCGGGTGAGCGCGCCGTCCATCAGGCAGTCGAAGGAGCGTTCAAAACCCACGTAGCCGGTGCCGCCGCCGCCCTTGAAGATGGCGCCGTCGGCCTCGATGTCGCGCACTTCGCACTGGCGCGAGCGCGTCAGGTAAAGCGGGTTGCGTCCGGAGTTGACGATGCGCACGTCGCGCACCCGGCAGTGCCAGCCGTAGGCAAAGGTGATGCCGTCGGCCCACAGATCTTCCATCGGATACCAGAGCGTGTGCCTGATGCGCGGACCGACGAGTGTTGTCGTAAACACTTTTTGTTCGACCGTGAAGCCTTCGAACCCGGAGCGTTCCACGGTGCCGATGCGCTGCACATACGAATCGTCTTCGACGGGGAATTCCAGGCGCAGCGGAGCGTCGATGGTCAGCACGGAGGCGGCGGCGGCGGGACGGACGGGTGTGGCCGGTTCGTCGTTCACGGCGGTAATCTGGTAATGATTTGTTCGATACGTGCCCCAGGGGGTGACGTTGCCGGTGAGTTTGTTCCAGCGTTCGGTGGCGGGCGCTTCGATCATGATGCGGTCGCCGGGTTTCAGGCCGTGGCCGGGGGCAAGGCGCAGGCGGTTGTCACCGCGCCGGGCGGTGGCGACCAGCGGCAGGCGCGCGCCTTGCAGACCGGCTCCGGCGATGATGAACGCCGCGTGCTGGTCGGCCCATGTGTCGCCGGGTTGCGGCGTGGCGGCGACTTCGATTTCGAAGTTCTGGCGAAAGGTCTCGCCAGTGGAGTAACCGGCCTCGGCCTCGATCCGGTGCCGGCCTGGGCCGAGTTTGCGGAGGATGGCAGCGCCGTACAGGCGGGCGGAGAAGCGGTTTCCCCAGTGGTCCTTGCGGATGTGCTCCGCCAGCACGACATCGCCGGTGCCGGTGCCGTCGGCGGCGGAGGTGGAGGTGGCGGTGGCGGTGACGGTGGAGGCGGCGAAGGAGATGGAGGAGGTGGCGGCGGTGGCGGTGATGCGGAGCAGGGTCAGGTTTTTCGGGTTGGCCTGGATTTCCCAATAACTGCCGGGGCCGATTTTGCCGTTCGGGTTCCAGCAATAGAGCCGGAGCGTGCCGAAGGGGATGTGCTCCTGGTAAACGAAGCGGGTGCGGTCGCGTCCGGCTCCGCGAATGACGACGCCGGAGCCGCGGATGATGACGGGGCTTTCGATCAAAAACGTGCCGGGGGGCACGGCGACGATTCCGCCGCCTTGCGCGGCGGCGCGACGCACGGCGTCGTTGAGAAGCGGGGCGATGTCGCGCCCTGCGAGGTGGGCAAAGGTTTCCGGGCCGACGACCACGGGCAGACGGGCGGGATCGGGAATGTTTTCGGGGATGCCGGTGTGAGTCCAGTCTGGATACACGAGGCCGTCGGGACCGACCACGTCGGCGGCGGTGAGCCGGGCGGCGTCGGCGGGAGTGGCGGGAGCGGACGGGGCGATTTTGTAGGCGGAAGGCCACGGTGGCTCGATGCGGGGAATGAACGGCTCGATGGAAAGGTCGTCGAAATCGGCTGTGACTTTCGAGCCGTCGTAGGTGTGTATCCATGCGTCCAGCGAGACGGCGTCGGACGGCGGGGCGGCGGTCACGGTGACGGCGCGCCAGGCGCGGCTCTGGATGGCTGCGCTGTCGCTGGCCTTGGGCCAGGGGTTGAGGTGTTTTCCTTTCGCGTCGTGAAATCGCAAATACACGCCGACGCCGTCACCGGAGAGGAGTCGCGCGTGGATCGTGAGGCGGTAAGCGCGTCCGGGTTCGACAGGGATGCGGTGCGTGGCGACGGAGGAGCCGGCGGTTTCGGAGTTGTCGGTCACGCGCAGGCCGAGCTTCCCGGTGCGGGCGGCTTCGGGGAGGGCCGCGCTCATAGGCGAAGGGTTTTCTTGGACGATCCAGCCATCAAGGCCGGATTCAAAGCCGGGGTTGGGCAACGGGAGCGTGGCGGCGGTATTGTTGTTGTTGTCCGTCGCGGCCTGCAGGCTGGCAGCAGGGACGGGAAGATTCAGGAAGAGCGCGGGGAGAAAACTCCGGAGAACGAGGTTCCGGAAACAGGGAGGGCGTCGGGTCGATGGCATGGGAAAAAAAGGTGTGGGCAGGGATGTCGGCAGGAGGACGGGCGGGAGGGGGGGGGGGGGGGAGAGCCGAGGAGCGGTTGCTGTCATGGATCGGCATTACGGGGAACGGAGGCGACGTGGGCGTCGAAGTAGAGTCGGAGCCGGGTGTTGCCCCAGACGGGGGTTTCGGGGATGCGGGTGTTGGTGTACCAGCCGGAGGAGGTGAGGTTGCTGTCGTTGAAGGCGGTATTGTCGGTGTGCAGCGAATGGTCGAGGTTGGTCAGCACCCAGACGCGCGCCGCGCCGCCGTAGTCTTCGAGTTCGTGCAGGGCAATGGGCGGACGGTTTTCCGGATCGGCTTCGGTGCCGAGAACGCGGGCATTCTGGACGCCGTTGGTGTACCTCGTTTTCAGGGTGAAATTCTGGACGTAGTGCGGGGTGG
>JAISAX010000473.1 GCA_031266495.1 Opitutaceae bacterium | reverse complement strand
CGCCCTTGACGCACTGAACTCTCCCCCCCCCCCCCCCCCCCTCCGGTCTTCCGGTTCTCCGGTGGTGATCGATTTTCTGCCGCAGGAGGGAGAGGGTCTTGTCCAGTTCAAGGATCTGGGTGGTTACCTGGTGGCGGAGGAGATCCTGGGCGGGAGCTATTCGGGGACGGGAAAGCTGGTCGTGTACAATTTCAGTGATCGTCCGGTGACGGGCTTGTTGCGGCTGCCGCCGGAGTTCAGGGCCGAGTTCGACGACGGCGAAACAGCGGGCGGCGCAGTGCTGATGCTGGCGCTGGCGGCCGGAGAGCGCCGCGAGGTTCCGGTGCGCGTGGCATTCGGAAAACGGGATTTTGTGGGGAAGGATGCCGGGGTGGTGTGGGAGCCGGAGGTGGACGAGACGGGCGCGGACCAGCAGCCGTCCGGCGAGGGCGGGAGGTCCGGACGTGACACGGGCATCCTTGCCCGTGAGCGGTGCCTCTCCGTGGCGAGCGGAAATAAACCGGCGGCGTTTTGTTGCCGATCCGTCCACGGCCAGGATGGCCGTGCCCCTTCGCATGCAGGCGGGCAGGGTGCCGGTGCCTCCCGCTGGCTGACGACCTTGTATCCCCAGCCCGCGGGGATGCGGTGGCAGGCGCGGGAGGTGTTTGCGTTCGGGAGAGAGGAAGCGGAGGCCGCGCGCGAACGGTTGCTGGCGCGTCCGCTGGCGACCGGTGAACCGTCCGTGAAAGCCAAGGGACGCTGGCTGGTCAGCGACGGGATCGAGGTCGAGGAAACGGAGGACGGATGGCTTTTTCATCTGGAAAAATTCCCGCCGGATGTGCCGGTACGTCCGATGGTCGCGGAGTTGCCATTGCCCGCCAGTTTCCGGTTCGGGCCTGGCGAGGTGTTTTTGATGGACTATCGTCAGGTGGTGCCGGACGGGGCCGGGCCGGTGATGTTGCGGGCGGATGATCCGGACCGGCGGATGCGACCGGTGACCGGAGAGTTTGGAGATATGATGGACGTGTACTTTCGCACGGAAAACGGGAATCTGTTTTCGACGTCGTATCGCCTGAACGTGAAGCCGGAGTGGCAGCGTTATTTTGTAACGGGCAGCGGGTTGACGATGGCGTTCTGGGGGCGGGCGGAGTTGCCGTGGCGATTCGCGGAAAACCGTCCGGTGTCGCTGGTGTTTTTCCTGCGCCCGGGAAGCCTCCCGCTGGCGTTCGAGGTGAAGCACCCGGCCATCGGAACGTTGACGCCGTGAGGCCGGCGGATCGGGCGAAGCTCTGAAAAGCCAACCGCGAATGATACAGGTTGGCTGAGCCAAAACGAAGAATCCAAACCGTAACCGCGAATGAACGCGAATCCGGAAAGACCGCGCTTGATCGCGTAATTATCTACTGATGTTACGCGAAATCATAAAATTACACAGAGGGCACAGAGAAGGCACAGAGTTCGGGGAGGCCCGTCCGGCGGAAATGAATTACTAATTACTAATTACTAATTACTAATGACGAATCAGGAAAGGGCGTCCCGGAGCATTGACCGCCTCCCCGAACCCCCGATGTTGCACTTCCACCCGATGTTACGCCCGATTGTCCAGGAAGCCGCGCACGAGGTCGTAGAGTTGCGGCGATTCCAGTAGAAAGGAATCGTGCCCGAGATCGGTGGTCAGTTCGGCGTAGCTGGCGCTGCCTCCGCTGCGTAGCATCGCTTCGGCAATCCGGCGGTTTTGGTCCGGCGGGAACAGCCAGTCGCTCGTGAATCCGATAACCAGCATCCGGGCTTTCACTTTCCGGAATGCGTCTTCGAGCGAACCGTACGCGGCGGCGAGATCGAACTGGTCGATGGCACGCGTGATGTAGAGATATGAATTGGCGTCGAAGCGGTTGATGAACGCCTGCCCCTGGTAGCGCAGGTAGCTTTCGACTTCGAACTGGACGTCGAAGGCGGTCGCGGCTCCGGCCCGCACGGGCGCGGGTTGGTTCGGGCCGGCGCGTTCGTGTACCTGGCGGCGTCCGAATTTCCGGTTCATCGATGCATCGGAGAGGTAGGTGATGTGGGCCATCATGCGGGCGATCGCCAGCCCCACGCGCGGTCCGCCGCCGCTACCACCACCACCGCCGCCGCCGCCGGGGCCGGGGCCGGGGCCGTAGTTGCCGTGGTTCCAGTCGGGGTCTTGCAGGATCGCTTGCCGGCCGACTTCGTTGAAGGCGATGGCCTGGGCGCTTTCACGGGCTGTGGTGGCCATCGCGATGATGCGTTTCACATAATCGGGATACTCGATGCCCCACTGTAGCCCTTGCATGCCGCCCATCGAGCCGCCGATCACGGCGTAGAGTTCGCGCACGCCGATGCCTTCGAGCCAGATTTTTTGCGAGCGTACCATGTCGCGGATCGTCACTACGGGAAACGAGATGCCGTAGGGTTGGCCGGTGCGCGGATTGGTCGAAGAGGGGCCGCTCGATCCTTGACAGCCGCCGAGCACGTTGCAGCAGAGTACAAAGAAGCGGTTGGTATCGACGGCTTTGCCGGGGCCGATGAGGTTGTTCCACCAGCCGGGTTTGCGGTCGGCGAGTGTGTGGATGCCGGCGCAGTGGTGGTCGCCGCTGAGGGCGTGGCAGATGAGGATGGCGTTGTCGTGCGTGGCATTGAGGTGGCCGCAGGTTTCGTAGCGCAGGGTGATGCCGGGCAGCACCTGGCCGTCGTCGAAGGTAAATGGTTCCGTCGTGCTGAAGTCGTGCGGTTCGACTAGCCCGACTTCGCCGGGTTCGGCGCGTTGGGATCCGGTAAATGCATCGGGTTCGGCGTAGTCGTCGGCGTCGTTCATGTGGTGGTGCGGTACGGTGCGGTGCGGTTAGCGGGTCGGCT
>JAISAX010000387.1 GCA_031266495.1 Opitutaceae bacterium | reverse complement strand
CTTCCGCCATCCGGCGGAAATATGTATCCGGTTTTCCATTATTCCGGATTCCTGATCCGTATCGAAAAATAAATACAACCCAACGCGCCAGAACGCCAGAAAATATCAAGCCATGAAGTATCAAACTGTTAACTACAGAATCCAGCGGGCCGCATACGCGATACCGTCCGTCGTCGCTGTCGCCGTCGCCGGGTTTTTATTCACCGCCCTGCTTCCATCCGTAATGGCGCAGGCATCGTCTTACAGCTACGTCAACACCACTGGCCTCACGAAGGAGGCCGGAACGGAGGACGTCCCGTTCGGCCGCACCGGCGGTGACAGTTATGCCGCCGTGCATGTCAACGGTACCGCTGGCGGCGTTGTTTACGAGGGGACCTGGCTCACGCTGGCGGGAGATCCTGTTGCCACTAGCTGGGCCAATAATGGCATGGCGGCCCGCGTGACCGCCGGGGGAGAACTTCGCTTGTATAACAGTACCCTCAGCACCTCGGGTGTGACGGGAGGGCAGATAGGCATTCGGGCAGACGGCGCCTCGATTGTGCATGTGGAAAAATCAAATATAAGCACCTCCTCACAGGGAGGAGGGCAGTACGGCATCTACACGAGTGCTGGAGTTTCGCTGACATTGATCGATACCGACATCACTACATTTGCCGACGGTGCTTACGGTGTGGTGACGCAAGGAAGTGCCTCCACGGTAGCTACCGCCTCGATAACTGGCGGCATGGTGGAAACCGGCGGCACTTCAGCTCACGCGCTTTTGTTCGAAAACAGCAACGCGACGGTGCAAGGCGTGTCGCTCATCACTCATGGGAAGTCAGCCCGCGGCGTCTCTGCGAACGGGGCGCAAGGCCGCGTCGAATTGTCCACCGGTGTGACGATTGCCACCGAGGGTGAGCGTGCGCCCGGCATATGGGTGGAAGTAGGGGGCACGCTGATTGCCGACCATATCACTGTTTCGACATCCGGTGCTGCGGCACACGGAATCGGGCTGGGATGGCAAAGCCATGCGGACGGCACGAAGGTTACCGTGACGGATAGCACGGTGAAAGTGACCGGCCCGGATTCAGCTGCTTTGACGATCGGCGGCGACAAGGGCGATGGTGACTATACATTGGAGGTGACGGGTGGCACCTATACTTCGGCACAAGGCGCGGGCCTGTTGCTGAATCGCGATGTCAGTAATTTCTCTACGACGGAACCTGCCAATTATGAGGTCTCGATCAACAGTGCGCAGGTCAAGGGGCAGCACGCCATTCAGGTGAGCAAGTCTGCGGGCAGCCCCTTGCTGGAGGCGACGATTGTTGTCGGGAGCAACAGCGAACTGGTTGGCGATGTATCCTTCGGCGAGACCAGCAAAACGACGCTCACGCTCACCGGAGGCACCACCCTCACGGGCAATGTGTACGAAAGCGGTTCCGCGCAGGCCTCTATCCTGCTGGAGAGCGGGAGTGTGCTCACCGGCAACGTAAACAAGAGTGGCGACAACCAGAACCAGAAGCTGGATCTCGGCATCACCGGCTCGACATGGACAAGCACGGGTTCCTCAACGGTGGACGACCTGACGCTGGACGGCGCAACGCTCAACCTCACGCTCGCCGACCTCACGGACGCAATCACCGTGGGCGGCACTCTGAACGTCGTGACCGGGAGCCAGAGCACGGTGTTTGTTGATCTGGGCAACGATCTGTTGTCGGAGATTCTTGGCGAACCCGGAGACGGGACTGCCGTGATCAATGTCTTCAGTTTGATTACGGGCAGCGCCTCCTTCGTCGGCGATGGCGATAACGACAAATGGTTGAACTACACGGTGCTCGAGGAGAATGCCGCCGGTTCCACCTACACGGTGCAATACCAGGGAGACGGCAACTATAAGATCGGCAACATCATGCTTGCCGCCGTGCCGGAACCGGCGACCTGCGCGACGTTGGCCGGATTGACGTTGCTGGTTTATGCCATATCGCGCACCCGCTCCTCCCGCCGTTGAGGAGGTAGCAACAAGGCAGCAACAAGGGGCTTCGCTTGCGAAGCCTGTGAAGACCTTGGGGCATCGCCACTTCGTCCGGTTGGAGCGGGCGTCGCAAGCGACGCCCCTACGTGTCGGCTCTGGTGATACACCGGGCTTCCCGCCACTTTGAATTACACCCGGCCCGTGCCGCGGGAAAAATTGGAAGTTGCCCTATCCGTCGTCATGCACGACTGTTGCACGTCTGTTGCCCGTGCCTTGGCGCTTCGCGCCCTCCCGCCGGTCAACCCGTTCGCGCCGCTCCCGCACCCTGTGGTGAGCGCGCATTCAACACCGAAACAACAAGTAACATGTCAGAAGATAACACGTCCGGCCTCACGCCTTCCGAGGTGCCCGCCGCGACTGCCAGCGCGCCTGCTTCCGCAGCGCCGCCCGCCGAAGTGCCCGCTACGTTTGGCACCGGTCGGGGCGCCGGTCTCGCCCGCGGCAAACGCGCCACCAGGCCCGCTGCCGGACCCGCCACGTCGGCCTCCGCCGACTACACACCCACCGCCGTGCAAATCGTGGTGGCCGAAACCGAATACCAAAACCCCTTCGCGCCCGCCCCGTCGGCTGCTCCGGAGGTTTTTGGGCAACCCCCCCCCGCCCCCGCTCCGACTCCGGTCGCCAGCGTCCCGGCACCCGCGGCAGAATCCGTTTCTGCCGTCGCCACCGAAAGCGCTTCTCCCGCTCCTGCCGCCGCCCTCACGGACGCGGCTCCGGCGTCGGCAGAAGACGCCGCTCCCGCCGAAATCAACATCCTGCCTCCAGCCGCGCGCCAGCCGGCCGTGAACTGGGACGCCAGCAGCGGGACCTCCGTGACCGCCCCGGGCGAAGCCCGCCGCGGCGGTGACCGTCCCGTCTTCCGGCCCGACCGTCGCGATAGCCGCGAGGGCCGCGAGCCGCGCGAGGGTCGCGAGGGACGTCCTTATGACCAGCGTCGCAACCGCGGCGAACGTTCCTCCGATCGTCCGGATCGCCCCGCGCGCTCCGACCGGCCTGTTGCCCGCTCGCAGGAAACCTCCGCCCGTCCCGCCTCCCCGGAGGTTGCGGCGAAAAGAGAGGAAAAAAAATCCGGCGGATTCCTCGACTGGGTAAAAAGCCTCTTTGGTGGTCCTGCCGAGGCTCCCGCCGCTCTCGCCGCCGCTTCCCGGTCCAGACCGGATTCCGGCGAGCAGCGCGACGGACAACGTCGTCGTCGCGGCGGACGCGGTCGTGGCGGCCAGGGTGGCCGCGGCGGTTCGCGCCGCGAGGGCGGCGAGCGCGGCGAATTCCGAAACGATGGCGGACATCGCCGTCGTCGCGGAGGCCGCGACCGCAGTGGTGGTGATGGCGAAGGCTACCGCAACAACGGCGGTCCGGCCGCCTGAGCCGCATCCTGCCTCGCGCAGCCATGTCAACGGTCGCCCTCGCCGGGCGGCCGTTTTTTTTGTGAAGAAAACTTCTGAAAATCCATTTTTGAACAGAAGGAAACGAAGAGAACGAAGAACAATCAGGGGCGCTTGCCATTCATTTCCACTTAACTGCTGATGTTATGGTATTTCCCTGTAATATTGAGACTACGCCAAGCAGGAAACCACCGATCCCGTTGCAGCTCACTCGTCGAGCGATCCTTGGCAAAGCGGTCTCAATATTTTTGGAAAATACCATACGCGTGCGCTCCCCGGACCGGATCGGCATCAAAAACTCTCTTTCGCGTAACATCAGTTATTACCCGGAACCTTCTTTGTTTTACCTTCGTTCCCTTTGTTTCCTTCTGTTCAAAAATGGATTTTCAGAACCTCCCTGCCGCCGCTTCCCCATTTTCAGCTTTCAGCCTTCGGCCTTCCGCCTTCAGCCTTTCGCCTCCATGGCCGATCTCATCGTCAACGGCGGCAAGCCTCTCTCCGGCTCCATCACTCCGTCGGGCAACAAAAACTCCATTCTCCCGATTTTCTGCGCCACGCTGCTCACCGACGAGCCCGTGACGCTGAAAAACGTGCCCGACATCACCGACCTCGACAAGCTGGTCGCCTTTTTCGAGGCCCGGGGCTCGCGCATCGCCCGGGACCGCGCGCGTGGCGAGATGCAGGTCGATCACGCCGGTTTTCGCCCCGTCCTGGCCGGCGACGAACTGCCGCAGGACATGCGTTCCACCGTCCTGCTCTACCCCGCGCTCCTGCACCGCCTGCGCACGATCACCATCCACTCCAACACCCGGGGCTGTTCGCTCGGCGTGCGCGAGATCGACCCGCATCTCGACATTCTCTCCGCCCTCGGCGCCGGCGTGGACTGCGGCGACCCGCTCGTCATCACGCTGCCCGCCGGCGGGTTCCGCGGCGCACGCCACTGGTGCGACTACATGTCGGTGACCGTTACGGAAAATTTCGTCATGGCCGCGGCCCTCGCCGACGGCCAGTCCACGCTCGTCAATGCCGCCAGCGAGCCGCACGTGCAGGACCTGTGCGCCGCGCTCGTCGCCATGGGCGCGCAGATCGACGGCATCGGCACCTCGATGCTCCGGATCACCGGCGTGAAAAAACTCCGCGGCGCCACTTTTGTCGTGAGCAGCGATTATCACGAGATCGTCACGTTCCTCGCGCTCGGCGCGATCACCGGGGGCGAGGTCCGCGTGGAGCGGGCGCTGCCGCAACACTTCGACCTCATCACCCGCGCGTTCCGCAAGCTTGGCGTGGAAATCACGCACGAGATCCCCCCCCCCCCCCCCCCCCCACCACCCCCACACCCCCCCCCCCCCCCCCCCCCCCCCGGGGGGGGGGGGGGGGGGGGGGGGGGGGGGGGGGTGGGGGGGGGGGGGGGGGGGGGGGGGGGGGGGGGGG
>JAISAX010000374.1 GCA_031266495.1 Opitutaceae bacterium | reverse complement strand
ATGAATTATGAATTATGAAAAGGCGGCTTTGCCGTCGGGGTGGGGTAGGTTGGGTTGCGCAGGTTGTGCGAGATTCGTGTGTGTGATTCGTGTGCGCGGGTTCGTTTTCTTCATTTTTAATTCTTAATTCTTAATTTCCCCGCGTCAGCGGGGAAATATTCCCTGGAAAAGATTTCCTTTGCGAAACAGATGTCCCCGGCGATGAGCCGGTCCACCGAGCTTTCGTCGCTGTATTCGGCGGTCAAGCACACGGGGCCCTGGTATCCGCGCCAAGCCAGTTCGCGGGCGACCTGCGGCCAGGAGGCCTGTCCTTGCCGGCCCGATGTCCAGTAGATCTTCCATGCCGCCACCTCGGCCTCGGGCGGAGACACGCGTTGCCGGAAGGCGTTTTTCAGGTTCACCATCCGCAGGCGCGACCAGACGATGTCCAGACCGAGGTCCGGGTCTTCGCCATTGAGGGCGTTGTGCGCGGCATCCCACACGGCGGCGAAATGCTCCGGGGAAAAATCCTCGATCAGACGCAGGAGTCCCATCGAATGCGAAACCCAGCGGTCACAGTGATTTTGCACGCCGACCGTCACGCCATGTTTGGCCAAAAGCGGGACAAGCGCCGAAAATTCCCGCTTCGTATCCGCTTCCGCATCCAGGTAATTTCCGCCTGCCGGGACGGGCACACAGATGCGAATCAAGGGCACGCCCGCCGCTGCGGCGGCCTGGAAAACCGGCTCCGTCATATCGGCTGCGATGCTGTGAATTTTGAGCCCTTCTCCGGAAAAAATGCGAACGGCTTCCGGCAGTGTTGCCAGCACATTGTCTGGCCGCACCGGAAACCCGGGCCGGACCGGAAGCTCGATGCCGTCGAAGCCGAGTCGTTTGATTTTTCCTGCAAGTTGGGCAAGGGGCATTGCGCCCCAGGGTTTCACGAAGACTGAAAATTCGGGAAGATTCATGACGCTCCGATAATATCCGAATGCCCGCGGCAGGGTCTTTGGCATTACGCGCCAAAAGTTTTCCAAACTGGGCCAACTCGTCCTGCGTTGCTCGCGACGGGAGGTTCCGCCGCCACCAGCCGCTTCATTGTCGCGAGCCGGCCCGAGCGTATCGCGGACCTGTATCCGTTTTTCACCGACGTCCGCCGGCTTGGCGAACTGGCCTAACCGCGCTCCCTTTTTCACGCGTGGCGAAGAATGAAAGCGAATGTTGAGTTGCATCCGTTCGCCGGATTATCTTGGGGTATCATGTCGATCAGATTTGTGCCGCACCGCTTCAGACGCGCCGCCGGGCATGATGTTCGCGGACGCCTTTCTTATCCTCCCGCTCTGATCAGTCGTGTGGTTTCACTCACGGGACTCACCACACAGGACCGCGTGCTTGGAGAGGCGCAGGATCGTCGCTCAAACTGGCGCGAGAAGATGGAAGAGCCGGAACTCGCGTGTTTCCAACGCATGCCAGGTTTCGTCCGCCTGAATGTCGCTGAGCGTGGTTGTGATGAGGGGGGTGCCTTGCTTTAGGAGAAGTTTTGCAGAATTGACTGCCACAGCGGCAGCGATCTCGGTGCGTGCGGCGGCAACCTTGCCGTCGAAAACATAGCCAAGCATCGCTCCGACACGTTGAGTGGGGGCGTAACGGCCGGAAATGAAGCACATCATGCCTTGGTCACCACTTACATATTCGGTCACCAGGGAATGCCGACCGGCGCGGGGAAATGTGACATGAAGGCGTTTGGCTTCGATTACAAATTCGGGGTAGGGCTTTTGCGTGCCGGTGCCGTGCTTGAAAATAAAATCCACTCGTCCGATGGGGCCGGGACAGGGCGGTTCAGTGTCTTCTTCAACGGGTGTGTCGTCACGATAAAGCGATAATTCGCGGTAGAGTTCGGCGGACACTTTATCTCGGTAAAACCGATCTCGCACGATGCGGTGATAAAGGCGGTCGCTCAGGCTGTTTTCCGATTCGCACGGAGCGCGTTTGCGCAGACCGCTCACACAGCGCTGGACGATCTGGAGGATACGCGAGATCTCATTGTCAGGGAATAGTCCCGTCCATGTTGGATCCACACTCATGATTGGGTGGCGCGGCCAGCAGCCACGATATGCTGATGGAGTTCCGCGACGTCATTGAGCGCGGCGGTGCGGGTCCATTCGCCTCGCCGGGATGGTTTCACAATTACGATACGGGAGCCGTCGAAATACCAACCGGCCTGATGGAGTTCGAGGGTCGGGCCTACGCGTTCCCTGGTGGCCGTATGCATGCGCCGGGCCGCCTGGAGCAACCGTTGGGCCCCGGTTTCAGCATCGGCACTCGGCGGTTCGGCTACGAAGCCTCGCACGTTACGGACCGGGACTTGGGTAAGTTCGACCATGGAGAGGCCGGTGAGGGCATCCACGTAGCCGCAGGCGGCGACACGACGCGGGCCTTGCGCACGAGTGTTGAGTGTCTCGCAAAGGATGTCCGCGTAATCTGCCAGCTCCTTGGAGCTAGTGATTTCCTGGAGGGTGACGGACCGTTTGCGCGCACTGGCAAGGGAAGCCGGAGTATCGCTCCGGTCAAAAATCTCGTGGGTATCTTCGACGAGAGCGATTTCCTGCTCGCTCAATCCAAAGCAGGCGTAAATCAGCGGATCAATTTCACGATGGAGCGCTTCGGTGGCCGCCTGGCGTTTCGTGGCCCAATCCTGGTCGATGTTTGTGACGGTCTCGTTTTCTTTGTCGAACAGTTCGCCAAGGGAAGACTTGGCGCGGGCCAAGCGCCTGAGCCGCTCGCTGTCCGTTTGTTTCGCGGATTTCAGATAAGCGGCAAAGCGGGTGATGATCGCATCAAAGGCAGCCTGAGCCCCGGCCGGAGCATCGGGATGATCAGGTGCGAAAAAGGGGAGAGTAACGATTTCCTCAAGGAGAACGGTGTCACGTTCGACGCCCACGCTGCCGGCCGTGTGGAAGACGAAATAACGGGCCAAAGGTGAACTGAGGTAGGCTGTCAGAAAATGAAGCAGCGGGATGTCCTTTTTAGGTCCGGAGATACTTTGGATGGTATGGCGAAATCGCACCGGGTAATCGAAGAAACCGAATTGGGTGAACCCCTTGTTTATCGTTATCAGAGGCGGCTTGAACAGTGCGGTGGGAGGCAATCTGTGAAACGCCTCCAAAGACCGCTTCTTGGCGATCAAATGTTCACGAACGCTTCCGCAAAGATCGGCGTGAAGATAATGTCCAGTCTTGAGGCTGCCGGCGTCGAGATAGCGGTCGTCCAGTCCTTCTGCAGGATAGTCACCTTTTCCGGGTGAATCCGGCTTGAAGCCTTGGCCTTTATTCCAGCGCTTGCGCCCGGCCTCGACTTCGTGAGGCTCACCGACCCACTCGGAGAGGCGCGGGAAGGTTTGGAGGTAGGCCAGGAGTTTTCGGTCTCGTGGCGTGCCCCAAAGGTAGCTCTTCCACACCGCTCCGGCGACGCGATGGGCGGTCGCGGTCAACAGCTCCCGCTGAGGAATCCATTTGCGATCCTGCGGTGATACCGAAATCGCTCCGTCCCGGAGGTCGGAGCACGAAACTTTGGGCGCCAGATATTCGACAAGATGATCTTCTGCCGGGGGGAGGGGGGCAAAGCGGACAATCGTCGCCGGGCATTGGGCGTCCTTGAAGAGGATGAAACCGTAATCCGCCAACTGCAGGGTGCACTCCAACGTCGTCGTCCCTAGCCACTTTTTTTGGAAGACGTCGGTGTTGTTGAGAAATATTTTGGAAGGCAGGATGACGCTGCAAACACCTTGGGGCTGCAGGTGACGGGGAATGGCCAAAACGAATCTCTGCTCGACTTGGTTCTGCTCCTTGCCTCGACCAACCCACGGGGGATTGCCGATTACGATGTCGAACGGAGCCTCATTATCCCAGCCGGCGTCAAGGGTGAGAAAGTCCCTGTTCCAGACCACGGGAAACGTGGCTTTCCGGGTGCTGTCGGCGACGAGAAGATTGGGCAGCTTTTTGCGGCCGGTCTCGATGAAGAATTCCCGAATGTCGGCAGGGTCGAATTGTTCGAGAAACGCCAGGTAGAGGCTGAAGCAGGTGATGCGGCACGCCGTGAGATTCCGGTCCACGCCGCGCAGTCGCGCGAGTCGCGCCTCGAGCGCATCGGCACGCTCACTCACCGAGGCTTTCTGGCGGGGGCCCTGAATGGCTTCCCACTCGGCGACGAGGCGGTTGAAGATCAGAACAAGGAAAATCCCTGATCCGCATGCGGGGTCGAGATAGCGCAGGCCGGAGAGTGAGGGTTTGCCGGGACGCGTCCAGAAGTCTCGCAAAGCGAGGTCGATGGTGAGCTCGGCAAGAAGCCTGGGAGTGTAGTAGGCGCCCAGCTCGCGCTTGCCTTTCTCGTCTTCGCGTTCGAGGAAAGTCTCGTAGATGGAGCTGATGGTTTCGACCGGGATATGGTCGAACTGGTAAGCCGCAAATCCAAGGGCGCGCTGGCCGGTGCGCACCAGGCCGCCTTCCAGGAAAAGTTGCAACTCAGCCAGGTGCCGCGGACGGATCGCGGCTTGTTCCGCCTCCAGATCGGCGTCAAACATGCTGCCGTTGAATTCCTGGCGAAGCTTGCGGAAGAGTTTCTCGTAAAGAAGTCCCACCAAACGCTCCGGGGTGATTTTTTCCAACAAGTGCAGCAGCTTGTCGTCAGGCCGGGCGCCCAGTTGGTAGTTCTCCAGGCGGATGATGCCGCGGTCGGAGAGGTAGCAGGTGAAGAGCACCCGGCCGAGAAAGGCATGGGCATGCTCCACGGAGAGTGATTCGGGCCCGTCGATGAGTTTGTCGCGAAGCGCCTGAAGGTTGTTCAGGAGGCAGGCATCAACGGTTTGTTCTGGATCAAATTTGGTGGGAAAGCGTGCGTAATAATGGCCGGTGGCCAGTTCCTCGTAGAGCCGCAAGGCACGGCTGTGCCATGCGGCCTGGGTGGCGAGTTCGATGCTTTCGACAAGCAGATCGCGCTGGAGCGTATCTTCGGTGGCGTCGTCGAAGGCCAGGGGGCGGCAAAGTGCGGAGAAGATACGGACGCGTCCCGGTTCACGAAGCAGGAAGGTCGTGGCCAAACCCTGGTTCCAGAAGGTGAGTTGGAGTTGCGCGGCCCTGTCCGCCGTCAAGGGGCGGGAGCGATCCGAAACATAAACGGTGGGGATGGCATTTACCGTAAGCACACCGGAGAGTTTCAGGACTTCGTCATCCCACGCTTTCAGCAGGAGGTGCTGGTAGGCGTAGAGTTCGGGAGCGCGACGCACTTCCTCCCGCGTTCGGTAATAGCGGAAGCCCGGTGGCGGTTCGGGCAGTGGCTGGAATGCGAGGTTCATCAGACGCGGGATCGAATGACTCCACAGGCTACGCCCTGGATGGTCAACTCGGCAGCGGGTTGGAGTGCAGGGCAGGATGGATTTTCGGCGCGAAGCCAGACTTTGCCATCGCGATGGATCAGGGTTTTGAGCGTTGATTCACCATCGATCACGGCGGCGACCACATCACCATGCCGCGCGTCGGCATCCGCATCGCATATCACGAGGTCTCCTTCAATGAAGTGCCGATCCTTCATCGAATCACCTCGTACGCGGAGAGCAAAAACGCGGTGCCGCTTGGGGATATCAAAAAGATCTGGCGAAACTGGCAGCGTGCTTTCCAAAGATTCTGTGGCGTCTTCAGGCAAACCGGCCACGATGGAGCCGAGTAGTGGAATGCCCGGAGCGGCTTGGGCAGCAGGCTCAATGGATGAACGGGAACGCGCGGAGATGTCCGGCGAGGAGAGCACGCGAAGTGCGCGGGCACGGTTTGGCTCGCGGGCGAGGAAGCCTTTGCGGATCAGGGCAGACAACACGTCCTGGGCCGCGCGGGTGCTGCGGTAGCCCATCTCCGAGCAGATCTCCCGCACACTGGGAGCAGATTGCCCGTAGTGGAGGCGATCCGCGACGAAGCGGAGAACGATGAGCTGACTTGGTGTTAGAGCTTCCACGGAATACTAAACATATGTTTGGTATCCTTGATGCAAACAAGCACAAGCTGATTTCGGTGAACTTATAAGAAATTCCCCGGCGAGCGGAGAAATGGACTCTTTACAGTCCACTATGCTTGAGAGCATTCGGCGTCCGAGAGCCTTGAGGCATGATCAGTCAAGTCGGTCTCTCGCCGAGGCCGGAAAGCCCGCTTACTCGGCGAGCTTCCTTGGCCTGCCGGGCTTCGGCTTGCGCTGCTTTGAAATCTCGCCCGCCGGAACGCCGGTCCGTTCTTCGATCAAACCGATCTCGTCGCAAAAAAGAACCCACGGCTTCACTGACAACACCCTGGCAATGCTCTCGACCATCTTGAGCGATGGCGTGCCGGTATGTCCCGTCTCGAAAAGCTGGTAGTATTTGTAGTCCAGGCCGGCCTTCTCGGCAAACTGCTCCTGCGTCAATCCCTGCCTCTTGCGGAGGAAATGAACGACACGGCGCATGAGCGGATAAGCGGCAGACATTGGCGCAGGCGAGATCGGAGAAATGCAAACGACTACCGGACGATACGGTACACGCGTTTGCCCCGTTTTGCTTCAGGCTCGGCGAATCTTCCTTGCTCCAGCAGATGAGGCGTCGACTCACCCAAGGCCATTGCCAGGCGATCAACTGTTGCCACCTGCAATCCCGGCCGACGACCAGCTTCAATGTCTTGATAATGCCGGTAGGCGATACCGGCCAATTCGGCCAACGCCTCTTGCGTGAGTCCACGCGCCAGCCGTAAATTACGAAGGTTAATGCCAAAAATTTCTACGGAATTCACGCTACAAAAATAGCGACTTGACTTCCACGGAAACACGCTACGGAATCAGCGCGTTAATATGACCTCGAAGACCTTTCCCTCTTCCTCCTCTTCCCGCGCTTTCACGCTCATCGAACTCCTCGCCGTCATCGCGATCATCGGCGTCCTTGCCGCGCTGATACTCGCCATGCTGGGCACGGTTCGCACCATGGTCGGGAGGAGGTTGCTACCGAATCAGAGTCAGGTTGCCTCGTGAAAACGCCAAGTACGGTATTGCGACCGGGAACGGTCAGAGGTTGATTTTTTTCAGGATATCGGAGGGTTTGACGCCCAGCTTCTCACAGACCTGCACGAGGGTTGCCAGAGTGATGCTGTAACGGCCTTGCTCGATAAACCCCATGTAAGCGCGGTGCAGATCACATTTCCAAGCCAACTCATCCTGCGTAATGCCAGCCACGCGGCGAGCCTCGCCTAGCGCAGCCCCAAGCTGTTTCGCCAAGCGAACTTGTGCAGGTGTTCGTGGATCTTTTTTAGCAACCAAGAGGCGCAAATTCTAGTGGTCCGCTATGTTAAAAACGACTATGTTAACATAGTTTTTTCTTGCGTTGATCCACCTTTCCCGACTTGGATGCAGATCCATCGACACGGCCACTCATTGGTCATCCATCGGCTCTTCCTGCCTCAGCGACTTCATCATCCCTCTCATGAAACCCTCTTCCCGATCCCGCGCTTTCACGCTCATCGAACTCCTCGCCGTCATCGCGATCACCGGTGTCCTGACGGCGCTGATACTCGCGACCCTGGGCACGGTTCGCTCCACCGCCCGCCGCGTGCGCTGCGTATCCAACCTCCGCCAGATAACCCTGGCGGCCCTGCAATACAGCCATGACCGAAAGGACAACCGCACCGTCCCCGCCAACTTCTACGGCGCCCTCGTCAACGGTGCTTACCTCCCCAAACTCACCAAAGGCGACATGCTGGCCCTCAACGGCGTCTGGATGTGCCCGGAGGATGCCAGGGATCGCACCGGCGTCGGGGACAACGTTGGCATCAACCAGCTCTCCTGCGGCTACAATGCCCAGAGGATCGGCTTCGCCAACGGCGGATACTGGGAAGTATCCAAAACCGCGTTACATGAAATCCCCAACCCGTCCCGCACCCTTTATTTCAGCGACGCCCACCCCTACTACATGGACAAGGCCCCGGCCAACCGGAACGCCGAATTCCGGCACCGGGGGAAGATCAATGTCGCCTTCTTCGACGGCCACGTCTCCACCCTCCCGCAACCCACTCCCGTATCCGGATTCTACAATGACCTGTTCTGAAAAAATGCTCACGCGCCCCGGCCACCTTCACCTCCTTCTGGCACTCGCCTTGCCGATGACCCTTTCCGCCGCCGCCGCCACAGCAGCAGCAGCAACGGCCCGCACGCTGCACGTGGATCAAAACCACCCGCAGGCGACCGACACCGATACCGCCGCCGGCACCGGCGCCGGCGACGCCGCCCGCCCCTTCCGCACCATTGCCGCCGCCACCGCGCAAGCCGGACCCGGCGACACCGTTTACGTCGCACCCGGCGTCTATCGCGAGCACATCGCCCCCGTGCGCGGCGGCACAAAAGACGCGCCCGTCACCTGGCAAGCCGCGCCCGGCCACCGGGTATTCGTGCGCGGTTCGGATGTCTGGACCCCCGCCTGGACTCCGCTCGCGGAACACCCCGGCGTATTCACCGCGCCACTCGACGAAGCACTCTTTGCCAATGCCATCCGCAACCCCTGCCGCTCCGGCATCAGCATCGCCAGCCAGACATTCGTCCTGCCCGCCCGCCCTGTATCCGCATTTCAGGAACGCACGACGGACTGGATCAAGGACAAGCAACCCGGACGCCTCCCCCGCACCCTCGGCCAGCTCTTCGTGGACGGCCAGCCCCTTCGCGAAGCCGAGACCATCGCCGAAGTCCTCCGCACACCCGGCGCCTGGATCGTCAACGAACAGGGCGACGGCCTCATCGTCCACTTTTTCCCCACCGCCGTGCCGCTCGCCGCCCGCCTCGTGGAGCTGACCACGCGCGACCGCGTATTCGCTCCGGCACGACGCGGACTCTCCCACATCATCGTGCGCGGTTTCGTATTCGAGCACGCCGCCAACCAGGGACCCTTTCCCCAACTCGGCGCCGTCAGCCTGCGCAGCGGCAGGCACTGGCTGGTCGAGGACAACATCATCCGCCACGCCAAAACCATCGGCATCGACGCCGGCAGCGAATACTGGAAAGGCGACGCCTTCGCCGCCACCGACCCGAAAGACCAACGATTCCTCACCGGAGCGCACAACACCATCCGCAACAACACGATTACCGACAACGGCCTCTGCGGCCTCGCCGCGTGGCACTGCGCCGGCCTTGTCGTCGAAGGCAACCGCGTCGAGCGCAACAACGCCCTCGGCTTCCGCCCCTCGCGCATCGATCACTTCAACGCGTGGGAAGAACACGCCGGCATCAAGCTCCACGGCGCGACCGGCGCGCGTATCGAAGGCAATTTCGTGCGCGACAACGACGCCCACGGCATCTGGATCGACAACGGCTTCACCCGCGCCCGCGTCACCCGCAACGTCATCCTCAACAACGCCGGCGCCGGCATCATTCTGGAACTGGGCAACGGCCCCGCGCTTATCGACGGCAACACCATCGCCTTCACCCGCCCCTACAGCGACTACTACGCGGGCGACGGCATTTACGGACACGACGCCTCGGGCATCACCATCGCCCACAACCTCTCTTTCGCCAACGCCCGCCACGGCGTGTTTTTCCAGCGCATCACCAACCGCAACTACGCCGGCGCCCCCGTCGAAGCCTCGCGCCTCCGCGTGCTCAACAACCTCCTCTTCGACAACGCCCGCTCCGCCATCAATCTCCCCTTCGACGGCGAGCGCGCCAGGGACAACCATTCGGATCACAACATCGTCTCGCTCCGCCATGCGCGTTTCATCGCCAACCAGGGCGAGGCCAGCCCGCTCGAAGGCGAAGTTGCCACCCGGATACGCTCCCTGCTCGCAGGCGAAGCCTCCGCCATCGCCTCGCGCAAGGACTACGCCGGCTGGTCGCTTCACGACGGCCTGACCATCGCGGAGTGGCGCCGGCTCACGGGCCGGGACGCCGCCACCGTCGTTGAAAACCCACGACGCATCATCATCCGTCCGCACACGCAGGAAATCGAAATCCTCCTGGACGCCGTCGCCCGCCGCCCCGTGCCCGCCGTGGCGATGCCCGATGCCAAGATCCCCGGCACTCCGCTTCCCGCCGGTGACAACGTGTTGGCCGGCCCTTGGCAACACCTCGGCGACCTCAACCAACGCTTCTTCCTCTGGCCCCGCTCCAACCTCGACTGAACCCAAAACCATGAACCCTGCCCTGCCCGTTGTTCCCCGCCACCTCCTTGCCCTCGTCGCCGGGATATTCCTGCCAGCCGCCGCCGCCGCGGATGTCATTCCCGACGCCATTCCTGCCGGCGCGGGCAACCTTGCCCACGTTGCGCAAAAAATCCGTTCCGGCCAGCCGGTGCGCGTCGGATTCCTCGGCGGCTCCATCACCCAGGGAGCCGGCGTCCGGAACCACGCCGACTGCTACTACTGGAAAACCAGACTCCGCCTCGCCGCCTTTGCCAAAAACACCGGCTCGACCCTGGAGACGATTCTGGCCGCCGTCGGCGGCACGAACTCGCACTACGGAGCGTACCGCGTCGGCGTGCAACTGCTCGACAAGGACATCGACCTGCTCGTGGTCGAATTTGCCGTCAACGACCTCGGGAACCGCTCCGCGCTCGACGGCATGGAAGGCATCGTCCAACAAGCCCTCGCGCGCAACCCCCGCACGGGCATCGTCCTCTTCCACACGACCAGCCGCGCGATGGTGGAAAATTTTTATGACAAGGACGAACTGCCGCCTTCCGTCGCCGCCTTTCATCGCGTCGCCCGGCACTACAACCTGGCCGAAGTCCACGCCGGCCCCAAAGTGCGGACGCTTTTCCGCGACGGCCAGAGCGCGCCCGAATCCTTTTTCCCCGACAAAACCCACCCGTCGCAGGAAGGCCATGCCTTTTACGCAAAACTGCTGTCCGACGCATTGCTGGATGCCCTCGTATCCGCAAACAAAGTACCCCCTCCCCCCCCTCCCCCCCCTGTATCCACACCTGCACCGTTGCCCGCCCCGCTCGGTTCCGGACAACTCGCTCGCGCCCGCCTGCTGCCGATCATCCCCGTCGAAAAAAAAGGCGAATGGACCGAAACCAAACCCGGCTACTACACATACGTCGGCTCATGGAAAAGCACGACGCCGGGAGCGAGTCTCACTTTTGATGCGAGTGGCGAAAGCATCGCGCTCCTCTGCGTGAAAGCCACGCGATTGCGCGTCACCGGACCCGGCTTCGAAAAAACCATCAGTTACCCGGGCCGTCCTGGAGGCATTCCCGCCCTGCAAACCCTCCACGCCGGTCCCGCGCCCATCTCCGGACGTGTAACCGTCACCCTGATACCCGACGACAAAGGCACCACCGAGGCCGACCTCGCCGGCATCGGCGTAGTCCCGGTCCCGCCATTTGGCGGGAAATCAAGAATCAAGAATCAAGAATCAAGAATCGAAAATCAAGAATCACGAATCACGAATTAAACACATTGCGATTGATTGAAGATTGTCGTCGAGACGATCCAGATTTG
>JAISAX010000351.1 GCA_031266495.1 Opitutaceae bacterium | reverse complement strand
AGACATTGAAGAAACACCTGGATGGCCTTCTAAACTATTTCAGCAGTAGAATAACCAATGCCATTAGTGAAGGATTCAACTCAAAAATACAAAGCATAAAAGCATCTGCCCGAGGCTTCAGCTCCTTTGCTAATTACCGATCTCGAATCCTCTTCTTTTGTGGCAAACTTGATTTGTTCCCTGTATTCAGTCGCCACTAAGTTCTGTGAAGAACCAAATCTTTGAAAACTCTGCCGATCATTTATCTGATACTCAATCTGCTCATCTGATATGTTGTAAAGTCGTTGCAAAACCAATATCTTGAACATAAATACAGCATCGTAAGCTGGCTTGCCGGTTTTCTTCTCTCCCCTCCCCAGTTCTTTTCTCAGCATATCCCCAAACTCATCAAAATTTATATACCGTTTCAACAGCACAAGCGGATCGCCCAGCTTACTTAAGAGCACTTTGAAAAAACAATTGCTTGACATCCAATTAGTTTCAGTTAATTTTCACTATTCTATGAAAGATTACCAACCAAGTTTTTTTGATGAAGCAGATAAGCGAGAAAAGCTAAGGGCACTTTGAAAAAATCGTTTTAACCGCGAATGAACGCGAATAGACGAGAATTCGGGAAGAAGATAATTTTGCTGAACAAGAGCAGGTTTTGAAACATTCGCGTTGCCTTCGCGGTTGGTTCGTTTGTCTGGAAAAGAAATTTTTTAAGGTGTCCAAAAATCTAATTACCATATACTTAAGTTTTATGGAAAATGGAGATGAACAAATCGAGAGGTACAAAAGGCGTAAAAAAAAACGGAAGGAGCATTTTGTCTGGTCGTCCGGTTTTCGCGCTTTTTCGTGCCTTTTTGCGGCCATCCAAAATATGCCTGCGCCATAGGGGAATCATACGTAAAAAAACAACGCTCAAGGTTAGTAGCACCGGCTTGTTTGCGGACTGGGGCCACAAACAAGAGACGTGCTGAAGCACGCAGCCAATTCTTTGATCATCAAAAACCTGTGAGCGAATGAGCCAACATGTTGATTCATTCGCTCGCATTGTAAGCACGGAGTTGCAATACTGGTATGTGAACAGCAGCCGGGATTCCGTTGTGCCTGATCGCAGCCAGACGGAGCGTCTCGACAATTCCGATCCGTTTCCTTCGCTCGTGTGGTGCACGTGGCCCAATTATCCTTCGTTGGGTGCTCCGCATTCGGGGGGACGTTCGATGAATGTGCTCGACTGGAATGGCCGCGTGAGAGCCGTGCCGCATACGGAATGGCGTTCCGGCGGTTATCCGTGAGATATACGGATGTTACGTGGCCGTTGGGCATTGTTCGGAAACGGCCTGCACTTTTTGTCCCGAGCAGGTCGCCATGCCTCGATACAGGAGAAAGTGTATGTTGCCTATTGGATATTCGCCGGATTCCGGTTGCGCGAAATGAGATAATAAAACGTTTGCGTCGTTCCGCCATCGAGAAGGATTTTCATGTCGGAACCGGAACCAACTGGTATCACACGTCCTGTGTCACGTCCATCGTGATCCAGGATACGGACCGTCATACCCGTGCCAGTTGGCTGATGTTTGAATGTGAGTGTCGCTTTAACAGGTTCCACCAGCACAGGACCGGCATTTGCTCCTTTGTCTGGACGTTTTTGTAGTAAAAGGGGTTTTTCGTCTTCCGATATATCCGCATTACGGCTGCGTGCCAACGTGCATACGATAATACTGTTTGCCGTGGCGATTGTTTCATCCGGATCACGGGCTGTTACATAGATGGCACTGAAATCGGGAGATATTGTTTCAATGCAAACATCATCAAGTTCGAAACGTCGCCCTTGGGTAAAGCCAACGACAGCCTGTGTGCCGGCAGTATTGATCGTCACCCAGCCGCGTGAACTCGTGTCACCCGCTTTCCACCGGAGTTCACCCGTGGATGAGGAAAGTATATTATCGCAATCCATGCCTCCCTCTCCCGCCGGATCAAATGAGGGAGTTGCACGAAACGTTGGTGTAAACTCGACTACACAACGGGCGACAGCAAGCGAAGCAGGCGGAACGGTGTGCCCTCCATATTCCTTGACGTCTCCGTCCGTGCGACTCCAGTCATCAAAACCAAGTCGTCCTGCGTGTAATCCTTCGATATTGACGTAGCGGGAAACAATCCGGGGGGATTCACGAACATCTCCACGAAGAACCTGACGGGCTACAAAAGGGAATATGCCAACAACCTCGGGGACCATCATATCATGTAGATATTTTCCGAGTACTCCTGGAAAATCGCCGGGAATGCCCTCGGAAAATATGCACGAGGCATCCCATCCTTGCAGCCCCAGGCCGTACGCACCAAGCAGGACCGGCCCCTCCACTCCAAATTGATTGGGGAAAATATGAGCCCATTCCGAAATCATGAAGGGACGATCATGCACTTGTTGCAGACCAAGGCCGAGCAGACCGCTTCCCGGCTTGTCAAGCATGCTATTTTTCCATCCCGAAAAATAGTTGTGCCGATCCAACACCCCGATTCGTGCATCGGAATGCAAATTGAAGTAATGGCTGAATCCACGACCTGCCATCCAGTTGGAGGAAACAACTTCGCCTTCATAGCCAGCCTGGCGCAGGGCGGCAAGAAAGCGGTCGTAAAATTTGTTCTGCAGTTCGTATAGAAAGAGCATCGTGTCGAGGAGTCGCTGCCGTTGCCCGAATCGTGCTCCCCCTTCGGTAATCTGGGCCGGATCAAACCAATCGGGATGACCCGCCGGCACAAGCCACATGGAATCCCGGCCATCATTCCCGGTCACTGACTCGCCATCAAAACCTTCCTGGGCAAACGCATTGATCGCATTTGGTCCCCAGGCTTTGAGTAGTTCGGAAGGCGTGGTGTAGCGTGTTTTTAACCAGGTGGTGAAACTCAATGCCGCTCGCTGGCGCAGCGTCGGTGAAAGACGCATTTTTTCGGCAAGACCAGGCATCAGTTTTTGGCTCCGGCCTGAGTAAAGAGCGCTATCTTCGTTATAAAGCTCCACAATGGCTACAGCAGGGTCGGAAGCATAGGTCAAGCCGGTATAGGGATTTTTGTGCGTGAGCAGGCAGATGGTTTGTCCGATCTGTAAATCTTGCAACTCGCGAGACAGGTAAATGGTTCCCCGTTTCGTGTAGATTCGTTTTCCGATGAGTTCCTCTTCCCCGAGAAATTCACCCAGTTCGCGCATATAAGGCACCGCGGCTTCATCATCACGACCAAGGTTCACGCCAAAAGTGGGAGACAGCACGATGTAGATTCCACGAGCCTTCAATTGAGCCACAAAAAAATCCATGCGGTCGAGAGCCGCCGGATCAAATTTCTGAAAAGTATTTAACTCCTGAATGCCGATGAGACGAGGGCCGTCCGCATATTTGTGAAGGCGCACGAGATTGATTCCGTTTCGCGCATAAAAGTCAGCGCGTCGCACCGCGTCCTCTTTTGATGGCGCACAGGATCCATAATTAACGTTGATCCCCCAGAATTTGACCCGGTTATGTGTGTCGGAAAAAACAAATGTGTCACCCCTGCTTTTTAGTCGCCCGTGTTTGCCCGCCGGCGCATCCAGCCATGCGGACATGGAGAGTTCATCTGTGCGGGACTGTGCGGTGGATGAGGCGGCTATCCCCGGTTGGAAAAGAAACCAGTTCCCGGCAGGAGTGGATGCCGTTTGGGCTTTCGCGAGAGAAACAGGAATGAATAGCGACACTGCCAGGAGAGAGGAATGATAAATGGAGATCAGGTTCATTATAAAAATATTGTTGTTGGGAACTAGGGAATAAGGAGAGCCTTCCGTTGTTCAATTGTGGTGAATTTATCGACGGCGATGGACTTGGCGTGACCATCGGCAAAGGCACAAAAATAAAGTCCGGTGCCGTGGTCATCCGGACGTGGAAAATGGGCGCCGCCAGTGACATATTCATGATGCAGATACCAGGTGGCGGCTCCCTTGTCATTTTTGACCCCTAAAGCGAGCACGGTTTTCGATGGATGCGACAGGGAATCCACGGACAGGCGGGACGCACCGTTCACACCATTGATGAACAGGTGCTGGTTGCCACCATAGTCACCCAAATCATGGTGGAGGCCATCGGGCACCAGTGCGTTGATCAGGGTTGGACTGCGTGACCACGTTCCTGTTTTTCTTGAGGGCGTGGCCCACTTGCTTTCCCTGGATGGCAAGTAGGGTTCTATTGCTTCGCTCCAGCGGAGTTCTGCCCACTCCGGGCCCGAGTAGCCGCCGCTTTCAGCGTTCCCGTCCCGGTAAGGAAAGCACCCTTTATTATCATTGGCATATAAAAGGGCGCCTGCGGCGATGCCACGCAAGTTGGATATGCTGTGGGCGCGCTTTACCGTGTTTCTTGCATAACCAAGCACCGGAATCGTAATCGCCACCAGGATGCCGATAATGGCGATTACGGTGAGCAATTCAATCAGGGTGAAGGCGGCGGCAGAGTGCCGGTGGGCGTCGTTTTTTTTTTATTCCGGGGCAGGAGTCGCCGGGCCACCAGCAGGATCCCCGGCATTCCCGCACCCAAAAGCAGGGCGGCAGTGCGTGGCTCGGGAATAGGCACGGGAATCGTGGACAAGTTGAAGTTGTCCACATAGAGGTCGGAAATGCCTGAGGAATAGGCACGAATGCTAAAGCTGTTGCCAAGCGTGGAACTCCAGGTTGCGGGAGTTATTCCTGTAATGGTGATGGATGCTGAATTGGCACCGTTTGTTACGATGAGCGTGGCGGTTTGGGATTGGTCAATATAGGTGAGTTCAAAGTGAAGGAACCCTCCTGTGTTATTTTTATTTGATGTTGCGGAATCATAAACACCGAAATCAAATCCTTCTTCCCATGTGCCATTGCCGGTGCGTCCGACAGCATTTTCGGCGGTGATCGCAGGGCGACCTCCCCGTCCGGCAAACAGGGTATTATAGGAGGTTCCGTCTTCGTCTTTAAACACCCCGAATCCGATGGTAATGATACTGTTGGACGTTGTGGAATAAAGTTGGACACCTGGGCCGTCGGTTCCATTGCTACTGGCGTCTATGCGCATGTCGAAATCGAGCTTGAGAACAGATTGTTCCGGTTTGGACGTGTCAAAAGCAGCCATGCGATTGAGACGGGCAATGGCAGTAACATTACCTGTAGTGGACGTGTCTTGAAGGTGGAGACTATTGCCGGGGTTACCAATGTCAGAAATTGTGGCGAAGCTTGTATCGCTCACGCCAGCGATCTCGGCCCAGACATTTTGTTTCCCTGATACGTATTCGTGTGAGGGCGGTTCGCCGACGATTTGCCCGGTGAAACCTTCCTGCCAGACAAGCACGGCATGGAGTGGAAGACCGGTCAGGGCAAGGATGACTGCGACTGCGCTGATATAGCGGAAGAGCAATGTTGATATTTTCATTTGAATGGGAGGTTTATTGGATTCTGGAACAATTTGTTGTCAGGGTTTTGTTGTCAGGGGTTTTGCCGATGAGCGAGCAAGTAACCGGCATGTATGTAGAGAGTCTTTTTAGGCATACAAAAGTCGCTGATTCATTTTCTTAATGTCGGGAGGATGAAAGCCCGCACAAAAGCAGCCCCCCCATCTATCCAACCCTGCAAGCCAACGGCGCAGGCGGCTCAAACTCATTGGACAAAAGTGTTGCTCCAGGGGGAACGGCGCATGGACAAAACCTCCTTTGTACGCTTCACCGTCGCCCCCAGGCTCAAGCGCCGCCTCTTCCATGTTTCCCTGTGGGGCGTAAAGACCGTGGACGACCTGCCTCCTCGCGCTCCAGCGCATGAAGCGCGACGACACCCTTGCCAGCAAAGCCGCCCGCATCCTCAAGGAACGTCTCGGCCCCAGCCTTGCCATCCCCGTCGAACCAACTTGCGAGGACAGACCTGGACTGAACTCCCTTACCTTAACCACATCCTCAAACAACAAGGGCTTCGCTTGCGATGCCCGCGCCAGGCGGACAGAATTGGCGTATCTCCAGTTGTTCCAAATCCTTGCGTGGCTTCGCAAGCGAAGCCACGACGAAGGGCACCGCGTAACTTCAGTTGATAATATGCAGTGACTGTTATGCGAAGGATGCCATTTGAACAACAACCCCGGGCAGGTCCGTATTCGCTCCTGTCAATACAGGGGAGTCCCGGCAATGATTCAGGCCGGTGCGGACGGACGCCTCAAAAATTTATTGCGGGTCAGCTTCGCGATCAGGCCGGACTGGCCCGGCCAGCCTGCCTGCAATTCGTCCCTGTAACCCGGCTCGTAATCCGCGCAGTCGAAGCCCGGCGCCAGTGTGCATCCGAAAAGCGAATACGCAGCGGGTGAGTCAGGAAGAGGACGCGCCCCCATCCACACGCCTGCCGGCACGGCGAACTGCGGTGTTTGTCCGCCGGCCACATCCGGCCCCATCACGACCACCTCGCTCCGCCCCTCTGGATGGAGCAGCGCCAGTTCGAGCGGATCGCCCGCGTAGAAATGCCAGACCTCATCGGTCCTCAGCCGGTGCAGGGCCGAAAAATCCTTTCGGGTCACCAGGGCATGGATCGAACTGCCGGCGAGCCGCGACGAGCCGTAGCGGGAAGGCAGTCCATCGGCGGGCAGCCGGTCGGCGCTCTGCCAGGCGAGCGCAAACCACGCCCCCTCGGACGGGATTTTTTCCATGCGGAAATGGGCGATGAGTTTTTCTGCGGTCATATCTGACCTGGCGCTCGCAGGGAGCTCCAGGCAACCGACGAGCGAATGCAGCAAGGTCGGAAAAAGCGAAAAGGAAATTTTTACAAGGACATCGACATCGACCTTTTATCTTCGAAGATTGCGCCGCCATTTTTACATGGAGTCACAGACGCTGTCCATGTCGCAGGGGTGCGTCGTGCCTTGGGATAAATGGAAAGTTGAGGCGTGAGGAGATTTCCGTGCCCCTTTCCCCTCCCCTCCCCCCCCCCCCCACACACACACGCACATCTGTCAGTTGGATGCGGTCAGCGCAATGTCGTCGAGCCAGAGCCTGGCTTGGCCGCGGGATTTTTTCAGTTCGGCGATGAAAGTGGCGCTGGCGATGAAGCGGGCGGGCGCATCGAACCCGATTCGTGCCTCGCGCCAGCCGGCGGCGTCGGGCGCGGAGAGCGCGCTGCCGGTGATCCGGAGTGGCGTACTGTTCCGGATTTCCGGATGGTTGCTCGTATCCGGAATCCGGATTTCCATGACTGGGCGGTTGCCGTCGAGGTCGGAGAGGAATAGCGAGCACTGCGCGAGCGCGGCGCCGTCACCTTCCCGGAACCACCACGAGAAAACATGGCGGCCGGCGGGGAGTCTGAAAAAGGCCGAGGTCAGGCTGGTGCGTTGCGTGAAGGGATCGCCGCGATCCAGATCGAAGCGGAAGGCGGGAGCAGCGACGCGGAAGGTCTCGAAATCGAGCGTCGCCATCTTCTGGCGGCGTTTCATCAGCTCGGTGGCGGTCAGTTCCTTGCCCTGCACGAGCCGCCAGTGGCGGGGATAGAGCCACGGGGTGGCGAAGCGCGGTTTGTATCCGGTGCGGGTGGTGCGGGCGAGGAGCGCGTCGTAGGGTTCGGATTGCGCAAAATCGCCGTTAGGCAGCGTGTCGGCAGCAGCACGCCAGAGGAGTTCGCGGGTTTCCTCGACGAACCGGGCTTCGTCGAACTCCGCCGCCGCCGGGCCGCGCGGGAGGATGGCCGCGCCGAGCACGTTTTCCGGGCGCTCGGCATTGGTCATGGCGTTGGCATACAGGGCGCGGAGGGCGAAATCGGCCCAGCGGCGCTCTCCGGAAAGCCGGGCGTAAGCGGCGGCGACGGGGAACAGGAACGCACCGCGGCCGTGGGCGTATTCGGTGGCCATGAGCGGGAACGACTCTTCGGCGGGCAGGCCGGGCCAGAGTTGTTCGAGGTGGAATCGATACGTGCGGTCGAGGTCGAGAGCGATGTGGAATTCCCGATCGATGTGCGTGCGCAGGCGAGCCTTGATCGCGGGAGCATCGTCCGCGAGATCGTGCATGTGGATGAGCCCTTCGAGGCCGTACCAGAGCGCGAAGGGGACGATGCCGCTGGCGGGCCAGTAAAAGAGTGACCCGTCGCGCGGTTGCGGGGTGAGTTGCATGAGGTCGGGGCGCTTGCGGCCGGCGTCGGCGAGAACGGATTCGGCATGGTCGAGCTGGCGGAAAAAACGGTCACGATAACGGATGTCACCCGTGAGCTGATACGCACGAGAAAGGGTCATGAGGAAGAAGCCGAGATTGCGGCCATACGAGACATCTTTGTCGTCCGGCGGGAGCGCGAGCATCGTGGCGAGGTTTTGTTGGACCACCTCGCGGGTGCGGCGCGAACCGGTGAGCAGGTAGTGGGCCATGATGCCTTCGGGCCAGGCATGGCCGAAATCGTGGCCGCCGATGGTGTGGTTGACGCTGTGCTTGATGGTGCGGCCGGAGACTTGCTGGATATCCACGTCGCGGTAGTGGGTGGCGCTGGCGAGTCCCTGGCGGAAGATCGCGTCGGTGCGCATGCGGCTGCCGCGGAGGAGGGCGGCGTAGTCGCGGTAGGATTCGAGGTTGGCCCAGCCGCCGTCGCCGCCGGCGTCGCCATAATCGAAGAGCCCGTAGTAGTGTTTTTCCTCGATGGTGGCGGGGGATTGTCCGGCGAGGCCGTCGGGTGAAGAGAGGCGCTTTTCGATAAAGGGAAAACGGGTTTCGTCGGCGGGAGCGAGAGGCGTGAGGATATCGGTTTTCGCCAGCCAAGCGGGATCGACGCGGGCGAGGGCGGCTGCGCCGCCGATTTCAGATTTGAGATTTGAAATTTCGGATTGGCCGGAGGCCACGCGGAGCCGGAATTCGCGGGTGACGGAGAGGCCGGGCGACCATTCGAGGCCGATGACGGGGGCCGCGGGCCAGACATAGCCTGCGAGGCGGCCGTCCTGGCCGACGGCAAGCATGGCGGGGTGCTGCTGCCAGGCGTTGCGGACGCCGAGAAGGACAGTTTTGCCGTCCGGTCCGGAGGAGTCCAGAGTCCGAAGTCCGGAGTCCAGACTCCGGACTCCAGGGTTGGCCGGGAGAGCCAGCCAGAGCGGGCCGCGTTCGCCGGGGCGGGTATCGGCGAGGCGGTGGTCGCGGACGAGGCCGCGGGACCACTCGCCGACAGCGTGGTCGAAGGACTGGAGAGCGGCGAGTCCGGTGTCGCCGAGAGGAATGTCGCCCCACGGAAGCGTGACGGGGGTTTGCGCGCTGATTCCGGACGCGTGGGTGACGAAGGCGACATCGCGCAGGGCGACGGTGTCGTTGGCCGTGGTGCTGTTGACGAGCGTCAGTTCGATGTCGGGGCCGGGCTGGTGCTTCCAGAAATGCAGGCGGCAGATGAACTGGAGAAGCGCGTGTTCTCCGTCTTGCGTGGCAAGGAGGCCGCGTTTGGTGACGGTGATGCGCACGGGACCGTCCTGCTCGATTTCGGTGACGATTTTCGAGCTGTAACGGGAACTGTAATACGCACCGTCGGCTCCGGTGGCCTTGATGGCGGCCTGCCCGAAAACGGTGACTCCAGCGGCGGGGTCGCGGATGCTCTCCCAGAGCGCTCCGCTCCGCGAGTCGATGTGCGCTTCGAGGCCGGCGAAAGTGATGCGGTCCTGGAAAGAGCTATCGGCCGGGCCGGCCGGGGCGGACCGGTTCTCCGGACCCCGCCCGTAGCCGAGCAGCCAGCGGTTTTCGCCGGGAGCCATGTCGGCCTCGAAGATCACGCCGAGCGACTGCACGCTGCCGTCGCCGGGCCAGCGGGCGAGGATTTCGGTCTGCACCGGGATGGCGGGGGCGTCGGCGGGCGCGTCTTCGCGGGTGAGCGTGACCGGCCCCGTCCCGTCCCATTCGCCGACAGGGAAGGGCACACCGAGGGAAAGCGGCACGTGGCGGCGAGGGGTTTCCCCGGTCAGGGTCGAAAAAAGCGGAGCGTGGCCGGCTCCGCTTCGGGTCATGCGCACCGGTACCGGCGCGAAACCGGAACCGGGTGGCGCCGTGAGCAGAGCGAAGCTGCCAGAGGGCCGACGCTCGTCGCGCACGGAAGGACAGAAGGCCGTGGCGCGTTCGCCCGGTTCCCATTGCGGACTGTCGATCCGGAGCGTGACGGTGGGATCGAGGGAGGTGATCCGGAAATTGAGCGGCCCCTGGAGGCGACCCTCGCGGCGCACGTTGCGGTGGGAGTCCTTGACGGTGAGTTCGACATGCTGCCAGTCACGACCGGCGCGGAGGTCGCGGGTATGGATCTCGCGGTCGTGGAGCCGGTAGGTCTCGACGGCGAGGCGGGCCGGCGCGTCGTCGCGGTCGGCCTTGATCCGGACGGAAAAGGTCCACGGCGGTTTGGGCAGGGTTTTCCAGACTTCGGCGGGAATGCTCAGGGTAGAGCCTCCGGGAATGCGGATGGCGGGAGATTGGCCGGACGTGGTGTCGAGGACGGGGGCGGCAGCGTCACCGCCGGTCGGGAGGTGGTCGATACCGCGCATGCGGTGCCAGAAGAGTGTGTCGCCGAGCCGGTCGGCGCCGGCGAGGCTGGCATTGCGGATGAAGTTACCGGTCGCGGCGGAGGAGGCGAGCGGCACGGATGCGCCGGGAGCGATGGCGGGCGCGGCGAGGTTGACGGCGGCGGGCGCGAGTGACCGGAGCGGGAAGGCGACGGCGCCCCGCAGACCTTTCTCGTGCGAGGAGGCTTCGGGGGTGAAGGCGAGGATCTGGCCGCCGGCATCGGGTGTGGTGGTGACGGTGACGCCCTGCCCGCGGGTTGTCGGCGCGGGCGCGGCGGGGAGCGCGGTCGCAAGGAGGAGGGCGCCGAGCGCGAGGGACGCGGCAATGCAGTGGCAGGGGATGCGGAATCGGATCGTCATGAAAAGAGAGAAGGGGGGGGGGGAGCGTCACTGGCCGCGCCAGAAGAGAGTTTCGTCCAGGCGCGGGTCGAGTTTTTGGGGCGCGAATGATTCCGAATGCCCGTCGGCGAAGGCGATGTTGATACGACCGCCGCTGTGGATGTAGGGGAAATCCGGTGACGACGGGGCGAGACGGAGTTTGCCGATGGCGGTGGTTTGCGCGGCGGTGCCTTTTGAGGTGGGAGCGGCAGTCTGGTGAAAATAGCCGCGCCCTTCCTTGAAAGATTCGTGTTGCACGGAGTCCATGAAGAAGGCGGTGCGGGAGGGATGCGGGAGTTCGCTGAAGCGGTGCGGGCCGACAGTGGAGAGTTCGGGTGGGTCGTTGGCCGTATCGGGTTTTTTGTAGCTCTGGAGCCAGCCATTAATCGAACAGGTGCGATTGAAGGTCCAGAGTTTGTCAAAGGTGGGCCATTTTTTTTGAGCGGTGGGGCAGGTGAGAAGGGTGTCATAAGGGGGTTTGGAGGAATCGTAGGCGTCGAGCCCGAGAAAACTGGCGATGCCGCCGTGCATACCGCCGGGTTTGCCGGGGTCGGGGCGAAACCAGTAATAGCCGGGGAGGAGGTCGCGGTTGTCGTGTCCGTACAAAATGCCGGCGTTGGCGATCTGGCGGAGCTGGCTGGAGCATTTGGCGGATTGCGCGGTTTCGCGGACGCGGCCCACCGTCGGGATGATAATGGCCGCAAGGATACCGATGATGGCAATGACGGTGAGGAGTTCGATGAGCGTGAAGGCACGGGTTTTCATGACAAGGGCAACGGTGTGTGTGTGGTGT
>JAISAX010000285.1 GCA_031266495.1 Opitutaceae bacterium | reverse complement strand
GCCGGGCTGATCGGCGGAGGGGCAAGGGGCGAGGCGCTTCGCGCCTCGTCGCAGCGGCAGGAATGCCGCCGCTCCGGCTTCGCGTAACATCCATTAATCATGCAAACACAACTATCCGAAAGTGTGGCGCGGGCGTCTCGCCCGCCTTGGAGTGCGGCAGACCTCTGCCGCTTTCCCAAGGCATCGACGTTTCCAAAAGCGGCGCAGGAGCGCCGCACTCCAGGTGCGGCTGACGCCGCCCGAACGGCAGTGGCGCGGGCGTCTCGCCCGCAAGCGTTGCCTCACCGCTCCGGCGTGGCACGGGCTTCCAGCCCGTGGACGGCGAAGCCGCCGGTCCGGAGTGGCATGGGCTTCCAGCCCATGGACGGATCGGCAGTAAAGCGCCGCCGGTTCGGAGTGGCGCGGGCGTCTCGCCCGCAAGCGGACCGGCGCAAGCGTCGTTTTCTGCTCCTCGCCACCCTTGCCACCCTTGCCACCCTCGCCACCTCCGCCACCTCCGCCGCCGGCCTCCTCCCTCCCCCCCCCCCTCTCCCCGAACTTCGCGTCCCTCGCGTCGCCGCGCCAGTCGCCATCAACGGCCGCCTCGACGACAAATGGGACGCCGCCGGAGCCGCCCGCCTCACGCTCACCGAATTCTGGACCCGGCCCGACGCGACCCCGACCGGCGAGACAACCACCGTCCGTATCGCTTGCGATGACCATTCCCTCTACATCGGCTTTCACTGCATCGACACCCGCATCGTCGGCGTCCGCACCGCTCCCGACGACCAGACCTACCGCGACGATTCCGTGGAAGTTTTTTTCGCTGACGACCGCGAGCGCCTCTCCGACGCCATCGGCCTGGAGGTTTCCGTAACCGGGGCCATCGCCGATTTTTATTACCGGCATTCGGACTGGTTTCATTACGGCTGGGATTCGCATGCGATTGTAAAAACCGGCCGCGTCACCTTTCCGGACGGCCGTCCCGGTTTTGTCATTGAGATGGCGATACCCCGGAAAACCGTGCTCCCCGCGCTCGGCCTTCTCCAGAGCGGAGATCTCTCGCGTCTCCGTGCCAATTTCGGACGCTGGAACCAGCGTCCCGGCGAGGAACCATCGAGCGTGTTTTCGTTGTGGTCGCACTCCGGCCTGACGTTCCCCTCCCCGCATCGTCCCGAGCGCTACGGGCGGCTGATCCTGGCGGATTCTCCTGACCCGGCGGAGCCGGAACCAGGAGGACCGCCAAAGCATATCAGCGTCTGCACAAGTGCCAGCCTTCCGGAATATTTTGAATAACCGCAAGTGCCGTGTGTGCGGCGCTGTGCGGCGGACATTGCGGGCGTTTTCAAGAGAAGACGTCTTCGATGATCACGGCGTCGAGGATGCGCTCGCTCCACTCTTCCAGTTCGTCGGTCGAGGCATGAGTCAGCCGTTCCTCCGCCCATCCGGGCAAATCTCCGAACCGACGCCGCAACAGACGCCGCAAAACAAGAATCTCGCCTTCCTGGCGTCCCTCCTCGCGACCTTCCTGGCGACCTTCTTCGCGACCCAGACGTTCGATGCTCGTAATGTAAGGCATGATTTTTTGCTTTTCGTAATTTACCAAGTCCTGCCGGAAAGCAAGTTCCAACTCCCGCGGCAACGTGATCAGCCAGTCGATCAACCGGAACAACTCAAGGATGTCCTGTTTGCCGTACTGCAATTCGTACAACCGGCGAGTCAGCCGCCACTTGGTTTCCCGACGCAAGGTCATGTCCATCCGGCTGGCCTGCGCCGCCAGATGCGCCTGCACCACCACCGCCGCAGGGTTCCTCCCTCCAGCCTCCCGCTCCAGCCTCTCTCCGGTAAATTCCAGCAGCTTGCACACCGGATACTCGAATCGTACCCGCATTCCCCACAACGCTTCCTCATACACCGATGGTTTCCATTCCTTCCTCGTGTCGGCCAGAATGGCCAAGCTCACCGTGCGTCGTCCGAACCGGTCCGCAATCCGGTGGTGATACTGATACATCCTCAAGGCCAGGTTCTCCTCGGGTTGTCCCTGCACCTCAAGATGCAACAGGATCACCTCCTCTTCCCCGTCCTTCCGCCATACCTTGACCAGCTTGTCCACTCTCTGTCGCCCCAGTTCGCTGTCGCGTGTGAGTTTTTGCAGTTCCTGATCGAGAAACTCGGGCTTCCGTCTCCAGTCAATTCCCCCCGCTACCTCCGGGAAACACAGATCCAGGAACGGCCTCAAATAGATCTCCAGCGCCTCCTTCCAGGCTCCATCGTAGTCGGTTGGGCTTTCTTTCCTGCTTCCCATCGGTTTCGAAAAAACTCCCTTCCCGCCCCACATCCAAGCTTCTTTTCATCCTGCCGACGCTGCTGCTTCAGGTCCTCCGTGGTACGGAACCGTAATGAATGGCTTATGAAACTGATGTTACGCGGTGCCTCCCGTAGGGGCTTCGCTTGCGAAGCCCGCGAGGACCTGACGTAACAGGAGATGCGCCAGTTCAGTTCGTCCGCCTGGCGCGGGCGTCGCAAGCGACGCCCCTACGGTCGATCCGCGTTACTTCAGTTACACTCGCAAACAGCGGTCGCCGAAATTCGTTGCTGACCTGCCGCAGGCGGTACGACAGATTTCCGGCTTCACCTTCCCGATATCCCGGCACCATGCTCCGCTCCGCCTTTTTTCTGTTGTTCATCAGCGTGTTTCCGATTGCGTCACTTCCCGCCATGTCCGACTCCGCCTCCCCTGTTGCCTTGCCCGATCCGCTGGTCGCCGGAAATGGCGTCCGCATCACCTCTCCCGAACAATGGGAAACGCTCCGCCGCCCGGAGCTTCTCGGGCTTTTCCAGGAACACGTTTACGGCAAAAATCCCGTCGAGCGTCCCGATGGTCTCCGTTTCGAGGTCACGTCCTCCGTGGATGCCTTTGGCGGCCTCGCCACCTGCCGCCAGGTGCGGATCACCTGCGCCGGCCCCCGCCCTCGCGGCGAGTTGTCCTTTCCATTGACGGTTTACCTCCCGAAAGCTCCCGACCGGCCTCGCGGTTGTTTCCTGCTGATCGTCAACCGTAGTCGTGATATCATTACGGAATCGTCGGAAAATCCATGGAGGTTCTGGCCCGTCCGCGAGATCGTCGCCCGCGGTTATGCGACCGCCGCGTTCCACAACAGCGACATTGCTCCCGACGACAAGGCCGACGGTTTCCGGAGTGGTGTATTCGAGGTTTATGACGCTCCGCGGGTCGAGGCCGATGGCGAATCCCGTCCCGGTGATGCCTGGGGAGCCATCGCCGCGTGGGCTTGGGGAACCAGCCGCGCCATCGATTTTCTTGTCACCGAACCGTCACTACGCGGCGTGCCGATTGCCGTCGCCGGCCACTCGCGCGGCGGCAAGGTGGCGCTCTGGTGCGGGGCGCAGGACCGGCGCGTGGCGCTGACCATCAGCAACAACTCCGGCTGCACCGGCGCCGCCCCCGCGCGCATCACACGCGGCGAAATCGTTGGCGACATCAATGGACAATTTCCCCACTGGTTCGCCCGCAATTATCATGACTACGGTGCCGACGTTTCCCGTCTGCCCGTGGACCAGCACGAGTTGCTCGCCCTGCTCGCTCCGCGTCTCGTGTACGTCGCCAGCGCCAGCGAGGATGCCTGGGCGGACCCGGATGCCGAGTTCCGCGCCTGTGTCGAGGCCGGGGTGGTGTATGATCTTTACAAGCTTCCTGGTGTCGGCGCGGCCATCCGGCCCGGCATCGCGCAGCCTCTTCATACCGGAGCGATCGGTTATCACCTGCGCGCCGGCAAACACGATCTCACCGCCGAAGACTGGGGTTATTTCATGGATTTCACCGACCGCCGCTGGCGGTAATCCTCAACGTATGGCTGCCGGAAAGCAGGAGACACAGCGAAGCGCGCCTGTTGTTGCCGGCGGCAGGAGCAGGAAAGCGACGGCATGAAAAAGCGGAAGGGCGGTTTCGGTGTCTCGTCATCCCCGCCTACGGCCTGCGCCCCTGCCGCGCCTCGCCCGGCGTCTGCCCCGTACGCTGCTTGAACATCCGGCAAAAAGTCGGCGTGCTCTGATAGCCGCTCAGACGCGCCACCGCGTCGATCTTGTAGTCGGTGGTTTCCAGCAGCGAACGCGCGCGTTCCATCCGCACACGCTCGATCTCCTCGCCAATCGAGTACCCCATCACCTTGCGGAAACGCGCGAAGGCCCGCGAGCGCGACACATGGATGTCCTGAATGATATGCTCGGCCGTGATGCGCTCCATGTAGTGCTCAATTACATACGCACGGATGGCCGAGACAACCGGATCACCGGAGCTTGTCCGTTCGGTTGACAGCCGTTTCTCGATACCCAGGGGGGCGATAACGACACTGTGCGGCGAATCTGTTTCCCCTTTCATCAGGCGGTCGAGCAACCGGGCCGCCTCGTAACCCAATTTCGAAAGATTCACATCCACGCTGGAGATCGGCACCCGCGCATTCTCGCAGATGCTGCGGTCGTTGTTGCAGGACAAAATCGCGACGTCATCCGGCACCCGATACCCCAGATCCAGAATCTCCTGCAAAACCAGATTCGCCGGATGATCCTCCGGCGCGAAAACCCCGACGGGCGCGGGCGCTTTCGACAACAACGCACCCAACCGCCTCCGCAATGCCCGCGGATGCGCCATCGTGTATTCGAGCCGCCAATCCTCGCGCATCACGAACGTCCGGGCCTCCTCCACGCCAAGCTCCCTCGCCCGCCGGATGAACGCCGCGATACGCTCGCGCGGTCCCCGCCAGTGCTTTTTGAGGTCCAGCCCGACAAACGTCCGGTAACCCAATCCGTACAGATAATCCGCCGCCATGCGTCCCGTCCCCTCGTGATCGGTGACGACCAGCCCGTCCGGCTCGAAACCATCCAGCCCGCGAATATCCACGATCCTCGCGCCGGGGAAAAACCGCCGCAGGTCGAACATGTCGCCTTCCGACACCAGCGCGATGACGCCATCAAACCGGCACGGGATTTTCGGTGCGCGGCGCGCAATCCCGTTGCCCATGAGAACCCATCCCGAGTCACGCGCATAGGTCTGCAACCCATGCCACAGACTCGGCGACCACCACGTCAGATAAGCCAGAATATTTTTGGAGCGGGACGAAGGCATGCCTCGCACTGTGCGGTCCGCGCGTCCCGCACGCCAGGAAAAACCCGTCCCGTCCCCCCCTCCCCCCCTTCCCTGTCAGCCCGCCCGCCTGCCTGCCGCCGCCGGTGGGACGATAGGATAATACTTTGGGCCAAACGGAAAAACCTCCCGCCTTCAAAACAAGGTGAATCATCACTTTCATGAAACCATACTTCTTTCGCCCGCACCCGCTCTCGTGTATGCGAAAAAAACTACAAACACAAAACCGCACGTCTCGCAAAAACGCCAGAATACCCAACCCATCCCGTCATGCACATCGAATACATCAGCCATCCCAACCATCCCGGTCATCCCGGCCATACCAAACTGACCGCCGCCATCCATCTCCTCGCCGCGACTCTCCTCCTCACCACAACCGCCGCAACCGGACACCTCCGCGCCGCCGAAGCCGGAGTGAGCGAGGAAACACTGCTCTTCGCCGACACATTCGACCGGACCGCTGCCGCCGCCACCGGCACAACCAGCACGGGCGGCTACTCCTGGATCGAGCAGGAAAACGCGAACTTCGCCTTCTGGATCACCAGCAACAAACTTGTCCTCAATGGCGGTGGCGGCGAGAGCAACCCGTCAAGCAAGAACGGCAACATTTATGTCAATTACGACCTCGACGCCGTTGCCAATTACCGGATCGACATGGACCTCGCGGTCGGTGTCGGCTCCGGAATCAAAAGCGTGGCCAAGGACAGGTGGATCATGATTACGCCGCGAGCGGACACCTCCAGCGACAAGTTCACCTCGTCGGGCTGGCTTTTCATCACAAATTCGTCCGACAATATCCAGGTCAGTTTCTGGGATGCCTCTACCCAAACCACTAAGCCCGTCGGTCTCCCCGGACTGGCCACCGGAACCGAGGCCGCGCTCAGCATCGTTGTGAACAACAACACCGCCACGCTCACCTACGGACTCATCACCGACACGCGCACACTCAACTATTCCGCCAACGACGGCAAAGCCGATTATCTCAAATTCAACCTCCAGGATTTTGGCGGCGCCACGGTGGACAACCTGGCCGTCACCGCGATCCCCGCGTCGATTCCTGAACCACGGACCACCGCCGCCCTGTTCGCGGGAGCCGCCACCCTCCTCGCGACCCTCGGACTTTGCCGCCGTCGCCACCGCTGAAAAATCTTGTAGGGGCTTCGCTTGCGAAGCCCGC
>JAISAX010000260.1 GCA_031266495.1 Opitutaceae bacterium | reverse complement strand
CGAGGACTTCGCTAAAATACGGGGTTGTTAGCCGAGAAGCTGTTTCTTTGCGCATTTTCTCTGAAAAGCATCGCTCTTGTTGTCTTTCATGCAACTTGGCACGCCTTGCTTATGGTTGGTTTGTCGGTGGTTGTGTTATTCAGAAATATCCGGAAAAATGGGATGGCGTGGACGCGGACGCAAAATCAGCCTGCATCCCGCATCCCGCATCCCGCACTTCGCACTCCACACGCTGCACTCCGCAACACTCATGAACTGGACACGCTACAAACAACACACCTGCCACAACGCCACGCTCGGCCTCACGCTCGACATCAGCCGAATCCCCTTTCCCGACGACTACCTGGCCGGCAAGGAAGCCGCGATGCAGGACGCCTTTGCCGCCATGGCCCAACTGGAGAAAGGCGCCCTGGCCAACCCCGACGAAAACCGCATGGTCGGCCACTACTGGCTCCGCAACCCCGCCCTCGCCCCCACCCCCGCCCTCCGCGCCGCCATCACCGACACCCACGCCGCCATCAAAGCCTTTGCGACAAAAATCCATTCCGGCGAAATCACCGGCTCCACCGGCAAGGAATTCACGCAACTGCTCGTCATTGGCATAGGCGGCTCCGCCCTCGGCCCCCAACTCGTGCACCACGCCCTCGGACGCCCCGGACGCGACAAAATCACCGTCCACTTCCTCGACAACACCGACCCCGACGGCATCGACTACATCCACGCCACCCTCGCCGGCAAACTCCCGCAAACCCTCGTCCTCGTCATTTCCAAATCCGGCGGCACCATCGAGACCCGCAACGGCCAGCACGAAACCGCCGCCGCCTACAAAGCCGCCGGCCTCGACTACACCAGACACTTTGTCGCCATCACCGGCGACGGCTCGAAACTCGACCAGACCGCCCGCACCGACGCCTGGCTCGCCCGCTTCCCCATGTGGGACTGGGTCGGAGGCCGCACCAGCGAACTCTCCGCCGTCGGCCTCCTCCCCGCCGCCCTCCAGGGCATCGACATCGACGCCCTCCTGGCCGGCGCCGCCGCCATGGACGCCGTCACCCGCATCCCCGACACCACGCAAAACCCCGCCGCCCTCCTTGCCCTCATGTGGCACTTTGCCACCGGCGGCCGCGGCGCGAAAGACATGGTAATCCTCCCCTACAAAGACCGCCTCCTCCTCTTCTCGCGCTACCTCCAGCAACTCGTCATGGAATCGCTCGGCAAGGAGCACGACCACGCCGGCCGCACCGTCAATCAAGGCATCACCGTTTACGGCAACAAAGGCTCCACCGACCAGCACGCCTACGTGCAACAACTCCGCGACGGCGTGGACAACTTTTTCGTCACCTTCATAGAAGTCCTCACAGACTGCACCCCGCCGTCCCCCCCCTCGCCCCCCTGCCCCCCCCCCCCCGAAGTCGAACCCGGCGTAACGACCGGCGACTACCTGCAAGGCTTTTATCTCGGCACCCGCGACGCCCTCACGGAGAAAAACCGTGCCTCGATCACCCTCACGATAGCGGACATCACCCCGCGCACCCTCGGGCAACTCATAGCGCTCTACGAACGCGCCGTCGGACTCTACGCCACGCTCATCGGCATCAACGCCTATCATCAACCCGGAGTCGAAGCCGGGAAAAAAGCCGCGGCCACCATCATCACGCTCAAGCGGAAAATCACCGCCGCGCTCGCTGCCGCCGCCGCCGCCGGACCCTCCGGATCCGGAGGGACCCCCCACACGGCCGAAACCCTTGCCGCCGCCATCGGGGAACCCGGACGCGCCGAAACCGTCTGGAAAATCCTCGAACACCTTGCGGCCAACGGCGGGGCGAAGAAAACCGCGCAGACCCCCTGGCACGACAGCACCTGGACCGCCGCCTGAGACGCCAGCCTTTCTGCGAAGCCACCGAACGGGCACCGAAGACATCGCGATCGAGTCTCCCGCCGGTCTCCCGCCGGTCGCCCCGCCGGTCGCCCCGCCGGTCGCGATCACGAAAGAATCACGAAAGAATCGGGAAAGAATCAAAAATTCCGGCCCCAACGTACATTTTAGCCTTTAACCCCCCCGACAACTCGGCCAACAAGACAGCCTTTCCCAATACCAATACCGCCACCAATACCAATACTCACACCACCTCCCCGCCAATGAAAGCCCTGACCCTCGTACTAAGCATCCTCGCACTCCTCGGAGCCGCCGCCTCGGCGTGGTTCTATTATGACATCGGCGACAAACTCAAAACCGAGATAGCCGCGCACCAGAAGACAACCGAAGAGAAAAACGGCCTTGCCGCCGACCTCAAGAAGACCAGCGACAACCTCGCCGGGACGCAAAAACGCCTGGCCGAAGAAAACAGCCGGCACGGCGACACCAAATCGCAACTCCAGTCGGAGAAAGCCCGCACCACCCAACTCAACCGCGACCTCGCCCAGGCCAAAGAGCAATACGCCGCCAAAGAACGCGCCGAAGCCCAGCTCAAGGAAGACGTCATCAAACTCCGCCAGCAAGTCGTCCAGCTCCGCCTCAGCACCGAAGGCGGCAACACCGAAGACAAGGCCAGAATCGCCGCCCTCGAAGCCAAGCTAAAAGACCTGGAAGACACCACCAACAAAGGCACCATAGCGGCCTCCGCCACCGCTGCCCCCACCGAAGGCGTGGTCAGCCGCATGATCAACACCGCGGTAGCCAGTGTAGGCAGCAAGAACGCCTTTGTCGTGCTCGACCTCGGGACGAAACAAGGAGCCACCATCGGCCAACTCTTCGCGATCAAACGCGAAGGCAGCGAAATCGCCCGGGCACGCGTCAGCTCCGTGCAGGAAGACCTGACCATAGCCCAGGTCGAACCCAAATCGATCCGCACCGGGATCCAGAAAGGCGACACCGCCAGCATCATCACCATCGCCGCCAAGCCCCCCTCCCCC
>JAISAX010000202.1 GCA_031266495.1 Opitutaceae bacterium | reverse complement strand
CCCCCCCCCCCCCCCCCCCCCGCGCGGCGGTATTTTGGCTGGGCGTTGTCTCTGAAATTTTCTTTGGTTGCGGAGGTGACGTGGCCGTCGCACCAGAGGGCGTTGAGCTTGCCGCTGTGGACGGGAGTGACGCGGCTCCATTTGTTGTCGGCGGGGTCGGAGGAGAATCCCACGCCCCAGTCAGCCGGGTTGGAGTCGGCCATCATGGCCATGCGGGCAGGAGTGTCGATGGATGCGACGGGCACCTTGTTTTGTCCTGTAGAATCCATTACACGATAATTCGCAACGTAGGGGTAGCCCCAGGGATTTTCGATGTTGATGTTCGAGAGGGGGGGCGGGGCTTCGTTGGCGGGACACACGACCAGGCGTTCGAGGGCGCGGGCGCCGCCAACGTAGGAGGCGAGCGCGGATTTTTCCTTGCACCACCAGATGTGGTCGCGGGGGTTCGTCTGGTCCAGGGAGGCAATGTAAACCATTTTGTTGTCTTCAGCGTGCATGGTGATCGCGAGGAAGAGTTGCCTGAGGTTGGACTTGCATTGGGCGGCGCGCGCACCGGAGCGGACAAGGGAGGCGGCGGGGATGGTGATCGCGGCAAGAATGCCGATGATGGCGATGACGGTGAGCAGTTCGATGAGCGTGAAGGCGCGGAGAGTCGGGGGAAGGCATCCTGCTGGCTGGATTTTCGTGCAACAAGCAAGCAGGTGGTGACCGGATGCACGGGGAAAAGTTGTCTTTGAGAACATGAGAACCGGATAAAAATACGGACTCCGGAGCGGCTCCAGTTTTTACCGGGAAACGTCCGTCTGACACTCGGACAGCAATCTTGAATTATCTGTCGTAATTCGCTATATTTCAAGAGGTTGACACAAAAGAGTGGTGGCCGTGAGCGGTCTTGGCCGGGGCGTGAAAGTGCATAGGATCAAGTCGTGGAATAAATGGCGAAACAGGACGCGACGGGATTGTTTCCGCCCGGGCACGCGAAAGGCGGGAGGGGGGGGGGAGGGCAGTCCCGGGATGTCAGTGGCGGAGATGGAGGCGGGCGGGGTCGAGGCCGTAACTGATTGTTGGCGCGCCGGTGAGTTTGAGGATGGCGGATCCGCCGCTGGTGCGGTGAGTGGTTTGCTGCCGATGGCGTTGCGAGTGACAATGCTGGCTCCGACGGCAGGAAGCGTAACCGGAGTGCGCGTTTTCCAGTTTTCAATCCAGGGTTCGGGCATGGGGAATTGGGTGGAAAACTACGCGGCGTGGTTGCGCGAGCGTTCCCGGACCAACCGGACTCCGCCACAAAAAAACTGGTTTGCCGAACAGATGGCGGAGTCTGGCCCGGAAAGGAGCGTCAGGAAATGAATCAAACGTCGTGAATCATCTCTCATAGAGCGTCGCGCAGAGAGATGACTCGCCAGTTTTCGTCGTGGAGGCGTTTCAGGGCGGCGCGGAAGTTTTCAGGCGAGAAGGTTACCCAGGGGTGATTGTAATCGGGAATGCCGTGGAAGGTGAAAACGGCGATGTGCAGGCGGCCGGCGGTTCGCATGGCGGTTTCGGTGGAGCGCAGGGCCGTGGCGAAGGCGTCGGGATTTTTATCGGTGATGACAATGCCGGGGATTTTTAAGGGATCATCGGTGGCGGGGTCCCAAGGGCGGTTTTCCGTGGTGCGGGCGAGACGGTAGCCGCGACGGCGGAGGAGCATGATGGCGGCTTCGTCGTAATGTCCACAAGGATACGCAAAGGTTGTTGGCGGAGCGATGTCGCGGGCGCGACAGCGGGTTTCGATGAGGTCGAGTTCGGCGGACATCGTGGCGTCGTCGAGGTCGCGCATGGTGGCGTGGTTTCCGGTATGGTTGCCGATTTCGAAGCCGCTGGCGTCGAGGGCGCGGATTTGTTCCCAGGTCATGTATTGATGCTTGTCGGTGGCGAAGCGGTCGGTGCCGTCACCGGGGCCGGGGTATTCGGCGATGTAGAAGGTGGCGCCGAATCCGTAGTGTTTCAGAAGAGGAGCGACAAAGGTGGCGTGGTTGCTGACGGCGTCGTCGAAGGTGAGGATGGCGCGTTTGGCGAGCATGGGCACAAGCCTCATGAAATCGCGTTCTCTACGCGAGTGCGTTTGCGATCCGTCAGAGGCCATCGTAGGTCAGTAGCACTTTCCCTGAAAGACCAGATTGCATCACGCGATAGGCTTCGGTGGCACCGGTGAGCGGGAAGTGGTGTGTGATGAGCGATACGACAGGCAGGCCGTTACGGGTTTTGGCGAGCATGTCGTGGTATTCGTGAAAATGGTAAAACCAGGAGCCTGTCGCGGTGATGTCGCGGCGAATGAAATCTTCGCAGGGAGAGAGTTCGAGGGCGGGTTGCTCACCGTTGAAAATCACGGTGCCGCCTTTGCGCACCGATGCGAAACAAAGTCGCGCGGTGGCGGGAACTCCGGCGGCTTCGATGGCAACATCGGCTCCGGTGTTGTGGGTCAGGTCTTTGATCGCGGCGGGAATGTCGGTGGCGTCGGTGGATTCGATGGTGTGCGCGGATCCGAGTTGACGGGCGAGTTCGAGGCGGGCAGGGGCGCGGTCAATGCCGATGACACGGCGCCCGAGATGCGTTTGCATGATGACGTTGCCAAGTCCGATGGGACCAAGCCCGAAAATCGCCACTGTCTGCTGTTCGATGGGGCCGGGGAGGTAGCGAAGCTTTGTCGAAGTGTGCCAGGGTACGCCGAAACCGTCACCGGTGATCAGCACACCGATGTCCCACGGAATGTCCTCGGGGAGGATGTGACAGGCTTGCGCGGGAATGGTGAAATACTCGGCGTGCATGTCGCAGTGAAAGGTGAACTTGTCGCACCACGTGTAGCGTCCGGCTGCGTAGTGAGGGTCTGGTGACGCCGGATTGTCGCCGGGCCAGCCGGCGATGGCGCTGACACCGACGCGATTTCCGATTTTGAGCGGAGAGCGGGTTACGGGGTTAAGGATGGCCTCGGCGCCCGGCCCGAACGCGACGACCACGCCCGCCGCCTCGTGCCCCATGTTGCCGTAAGGGCGTCCGTCCTTGCCGCGGAAGGTGGACATTTCGCTGCCGCAGAGGGCGGAGACTGCGGTCTTGATGAGCACTTCGCCCTGTCCGGGTGCGGGTGTCGGAACGTCTTCGATGGCGAGGCGGGAGTTGCCGGTTTGGCGGAGAATTTTCATCGGATAAATCAATATGTGGAAGAGAAGGGGGGGGGGGGAGGATCAGAACGGGAATTCGGCGGCGATCCGGATCGGGCGTTTTTCGGCGATGGCGCGGCGCATGGCGGCTTCGAACTGGAGTTCGCGCAGGCCATTGACGCCGGGCACAGGCGCGGGCTTCCCGTCGCGAACGGCGGTGAGGTAGGCGGCGAGGGCCTTCTGGAATGAAGCGGTGTAGTGCTGCCATCGTGACGCATCGCGCACCATGCTGATGCGCTCGTGCGTGCGGGTTGCGCCGTCGAGAATCTCAAGATCGCCGTCGATATCTCGGGTGTGAATGCGTCCGTTCTCGAAAGTAAGAATCAGTTCGTAGAGCGGGTGCTGCCACTTCAACCCGGCGGTGCCGATGAGCGTGCCGGTCGCGCCATTTTCGAGGGTGAAGGCGGCAACGATATCGCGGGCGATGATTCCTTGCCCCTCGCGTTCCGGCATGCCTTCAAGGGCGGTGACTGTCGCGAGCGCGCCGCCCAAATGCGTGACGAGGTCGATGCAATGGCTCCAGCAGGCGTAGTGGATTTTCCCCGCCACGCTAACGAGCTGGCCGAATTTTCGTTCCGCCACGATGCGGCGGGCGGCGATCGTCTGGTCAAAAAAGCGGTAGTTGAAAAGCATCGCCACTTCGGTGCCGGTTTTGGCCGCGAGCGAGAGCAGTTCCTTGCCTTGAAAAAAATCGGTTTCGCTGACGTGCGCCTGTCCCCTGGCGGCGACGAGCGGTTTTTCAAAAAGAACGCGAGGCAGGCCGGCCTGGATGAGCGGGAGACCGGCGTCGTAGTGCCACATCTCGTTGGTGAGCACAAAGGCGGCGGCGGGACGCCACGCGATGAGTTCGGCGGACGAGGCGAAGGAGCATCCGCCGAATTTTTCCGCCGCAGCTTGGGCGCGGACAGTATTTTGGTCAAAACATCCGAGTTGGATGTCGGTTTGGGCCGCGAACCAGGGCAGGTAGTTTTCAGTGGCGACGTTGCCGGTTCCGATGACTGCGATTTTCATAGTGATGCATGTGATGAAAGAGCGTGCGCTCCCCGGACCGGACCGGATCGGATCGGCTTCAAAATCCTCGTCTGCGTAACTTCAGTGATTAACGGAGGTGGGAACGGGATTGGCCGTAACCGGGGCGAAAGGCGATGAGCGTCAGACTGACGCCTCCAATCAACAAACCCAAATGGCCGGGTTCGGGAATGGCGGGGGCCTGAGTTTCGATGATGAGCCGGGGGGCGTAGGCCTCGGAGTTTTTTCCGAAGAATGTATAGCGGTGGTTGATGTTGTCTTCCAGGAAGTCCTGTCCATCCACCTGGATACGGAAGCTGCTGATCACGGTGCCGGTATCGAGCTGGTAATCGGTTTTTACCCAGGCGGTGACGTCCAGCGTGACAAGACGGGGTTCACTGGTGGAGGCAGTCATTGTGGACGTGGCGACAGACAGGCCGGTGGAGGTGTAGCTTCCGGCTGAGTAGAGGCCGCTGTAATTGCTGGTGACCTCCGACGATCGGGAATGGTAGAGAAGCGCATCCGGCGTGGCGGTGCTAACACTGCGCACATGGATTTGGAGTTTTGCAGATACAAGGGTCTCCCCCTCAGGCAGTGCGGGAAGAGTGAATACCAGGATGGCTCGATCAAGACGATTGGCATTGGTGTCGTCGAGTTCGCCAACCGAAATATTGTCGCCTGTATCAGAGGAGCCGTCGGCCTCTCCGGTGATGCCATTGGCTGCCTGGTCGTAGGCCGTGAACGTAATGGTGGGGGCGGTGGGTGTCGTCGCCGCGTGCAGGGCGGTCGCCATTGAGAACGCCGCAAGGGCGGTGTTGATACGGATGATGATGTGTAGTTTATTTTTCATGATGTCTGGTGTCTGATGGAGGAGATCGGGAGAAAAAAGGGGGGGGGGGGAGCGTCACCAGTGCCAGGAGGCTACGCTGCGCGGGGGGAGCTGGAGATGGAGAGCGCCGGACTCGGCATCGACGGGGGTATCGATTTCAGTCGTGGTCAGGGTCACGGCGGCAGGCGTGGCGGGGACGTTGGTCGCTGTCAGTGAATCGGCGGTGACCAGCGAGAAACGAAGCCGGCGCGAGGCGGGAACAAAGGTGGCTGGCAAGACAAGGGTGACGGGTTCATCCGCCGAACGGTTGGTTGCGACGAGCGTGCGCGCGCGGGTGTCGGGATTGCTGAAGAGTCCGGCTGTCACGAGATACGGATACGCTCCGGAGCTTGCGCGGGAGGCATCGGGAGGATCGGGGGTGAGGAGCTGGAAGCGGGGAAGAATGGCGTCGTTGAGGAGCTGATACAGCAGGAAGGCGCCGGTGCCGAATTTGTGCGCGCCGCCTTGCTCCCAGTCGGCGTTGAGGACGCGCCAGGGGCCGCGATGCAGGTAGCTCCAGTAGTTGGCGCCGGAAATTTCCGGACGGGACATGGCACGAAGAAGGAAGTCGCCAGCGGAAATCGCGCCCTGGAGTCCCCAGGATTGGGGGCGTTCGTCGGGGTTTTTGTAGTTTACCCAGCGGGAGTGTTCGGTGATGGCGACGGTGATGTTACGTCCGGGTGGCTGGAGTTCGCGGATGTCGGCAATCAGGGCGTCGATGGAGGCAAGGACGTAGGGGACGGAGTGTCCGTCGTAGTAGGGGTGGATGGCGATGGCGTCGATGGTGTCACCGAGGCCGCGAATGACTTCACGATGCCAGTCGCGCCAGCGGGG
>JAISAX010000067.1 GCA_031266495.1 Opitutaceae bacterium | reverse complement strand
CAGATCGAATACCTCGACAACGAGATGTTGCCGCGCATCGACGGGGGACGGAATTCCATCGTGGACGTGCGCTGCATCGACAGCCTCGGACGGCAGTTTATCGTGGAGATGCAGATGTACTGGACGACGGGGTTCGAGAAACGGGTGTTGTTCAACGCGTCGAAGGCGTACATCGCGCAACTGGACGAGCGCGAGGATTTCAAGCGTCTGCAACCGGTGTATGTGCTCAGTTTCGTCAACGAGATTTATGACCGCACGCCGGAGACAGGCGGGGAGTATTATCATCGTTACGCGCTGATGCACGAAGGGCATCCCGGGAGCAGAATCGAGGGCATTGAACTGATCTTTGTGGAGCTGCCGAAGTTCAAGCCGCAACGCCGGGCAGAAAAAAAGTTCGAGCAATTGTGGCTGCTGTTATTGACGGCGATCAACGAGAAGACACAGGAGCCGCCGAAGGAATTGCTGACGACGAAAGAGACGAAGAAGGCGCTGGATTGTCTTGAGCGAGCGGCTTTCACGCCCGGGCAACTGCGCACGTACGATGGTTATTGGGACGCCATCCGCCTCGAACGCGAACATTCCAGCGACAAGTTCAACGAGGGCCTCGCCAAGGGTAAAGCAGCTGGCCTCGCCGAGGGCCTCGCCAAGGGCAAAGCCGAGGGAGAAGCCGTCGGTCTCGCCAAAGGAGAAGCCGCCGGTATCGCCAAGGGTAAAGCCGAGGCCAATCTGGCCTATGCCCGCAAGATGATCGCCAAAGGGTTTTTGTTGGAAGACATCGCCGAAATCACCGGCATCCCCCTCGCACAACTCCGGCGGCTCTGACTGCTCTGCCCCTCTGTCCTCCCCTCCCCCCCCCCCCCTCCGCAGGGCGGAGGCTTTTGCGCTGTTTGCGCTGGCGGTGGCGGTGGCGGCGGCGTAGCCAGATGTCATGAGCATGGAATTCGGCTGGTGGGTGCGTGATCCCGGGGAGGGCAAGTATCAGGTCCGCGTGATCATTCACGGCGGCAACATCGAGTGGAAGCGCAAGCAGGGCCACCACACGCCGTGGGAAACCCATGCTCCGGTGACCGCGGATGATTGGGAAAAACTCCTCGCCGAGGCCGCGACACGTTTGCCCCGCCGGTTGATGTCGCAGAAGCAATTCGACGAAATCCGCCGGTTGCAGGCGAAGGCCGGCTACGGGTGTTTGTGACTGATGTGGCGCGGTGCGTTGTGGCGCGGGCTTTTCCCGCCAAACGCCAAACCCGGGTGGCCCGCAACCGTTGCCTCTCTGCCCCCCCTCATTTCATCCCGTTTTGTCCATCATGTCCCTCTTCTCTCGAAAAAAAACGGAAAAAAGGGCAAAATTCAGGTGTTTACCTGACTACCGCGCTATGCGGGAAACGGGTAGGGTAAGCGTCTTTATAACGACACTGCGCCACATGACGACCGACCGCCACGCCCGATCAGCACCGCACAAAGCGGGAGAACCGTGCGTAAAAAAAGTTATAAAAGTGCTTGACAGCACGGTGGTTGGGGTTAGTATAATTTCCGCAGCCCGCAGCCCGCAGCCCGCAGCCCGCAGCCCGCAGCCCGCAGCCCGCAGCCCGCAGCCCGCGAGACGGGTCTCTGGTGGTTAGCCGAAGGCGTGGAAGGTAACGCCAAGCCCGATTTTTATCACGGCGTGGAGTGCATTCATGACGTGTTCCCCGCCGGGCAAGTGGCCACGAGCATCAGCCAGCTCAAGCGCAGCACGTTCGACACGCGCTGCCCGTTAACACTCCTCCTCCCCGACGAGGAACGCGGCCTGCACCTGTGTTTCGCCCTGCGCCGGGAAAACACCCGCGGCGAAAAAAGCCCATGGTCCGAAATCTTCACCACCATCGTCCCCTGCCCCCCCCCCCCTCCCCTCGGATGAATCCGGATACCTCTCTTTTTTTCGCAACCGCGAGAACTCACAAAAAATGAACACGAAAATGAATACATATAACAAAACAGTAACAGCGGCCCTGCTTGCGACGCTGGCGCTGACGGGGGCAACGGCCTTCGGTGCGATCGACATGGCGATGGTGAAGGTCGGCGATGCCGGTAATGCGGCGGACGGGGACACCGGTGGCATCTACGGAGCTGTTGCCTACGAATACCAGATCGGGAAATACGAGGTGACGAACGCGCAGTACGCGGCCTTTCTGAACGCGGTGGCGACGACGGACACGTATTCGCTCTACCATACACAGATGGGCTCCAATAATCAGTACGGAGGGATCACCCGCAAGGGCGACTCCGGAAGCTACATCTACGAGGTGAAAGCGGGTTGGGGGAACAAGGCGGTTGCCTATGTGACATTCTGGGATGCGGCGCGTTTCACGAACTGGCTGACGAACGGACAGGGCGGAGCCGGGACGACAGAGACAGGCGTTTACAATCTGACGACCGAGGGGATCACGGCCAACAGCATCCTGCGCGATGCGACGGCATGGGCAAATGGAGGCTACGCGATAACGAGCGAGGACGAGTGGTACAAGGCGGCATACTACAACGGGGATGGCTCGTATCGGCAGTATCCGGTGACGGGCGAGCTGAGCTGGGAGAATGCGAACTACTACAATCCGAACTACTACGAAGAGGGCACGGATGGAGGCACGGGAAAATTCGCGATGCCTGGTGGCACGTACATAGCGGATGTGGATTTTTATGACGAGGTGACGGGAGCGAGTTCGTTTTACGAGACATACCAGCAGGGAGGGAACCTCTGGGAATGGGTCGATAATACTACGGATCCTGCTGCCCGTACCGGGCGTGGCGGCTCGTTCAATGGTGGCGACCAGGGCTCCCTCGTCTCCTCGGTGCGCGGCTCCCCCACCGCTGCGGGGACCGGGCTTGTGAGCGGCAGCATGGGTTTTCGTGTCGTTGTCTTCAGCCCGACGGCCGTGCCTGAACCGGGGTCATATGCCGCCGCGACGGGACTGTCGATTCTTGTCATTGGTATGTGGGTACGCCGGGGCCGCCGGGCCTGGCGCGGCTGAAATGCTTTTCCGTGTTTTCCCCTTTCCCGCCGCCATCCCCTGGCCGCCGTCAGCACTCTTCGTCCGGGATGTTGTAACCTCCGTTGATCATTCGTCCAGGGCCTGAGCGCTGGCGCGCTGGAGGGCGCTGGCCACAAAATACGTCTGCACGGAGAAGGGCGGGGCGGCGGCGGCACGCGTCACCGGGAGGTAGCCGCCGCCGGCGTGGAGTTCGCGGGCATTTTCGTTGTCGGCCAGTTCCATCGCGATGAGTTCGTCCGTGATCCAGCGGCGCAGCGCGGGGTCTTGCACGGGGAAGAGGACTTCCACGCGGCGGAAAAAGTTGCGCGGCATCCAGTCGGCGCTGCCGGCGTAGATGAGCGGTTGCGCTTCTTGCGCGGGGTCGGCGTGGCTGTTGGCGTTTTCGAAATAAAAGACGCGGGCGTGTTCGAGAAAACGTCCGACGATGGAGCGGACGCGGATGTTGTCGCTGAGGCCGCGCACGCCGGGGACGAGGCAGCAGATGCCGCGGATGATGAGGTCGATCCGCACGCCGGCGCGGGAGGCGGCGTAGAGGGCGTCGATGGTGGCTTTGTCCACGAGCGAGTTCATTTTCGCGAATATGCGCGCGGGGCGGCCGGCTTCGGCGTTGGCGCGTTCGGCGGCGATGAGCGCGATGATGCGCCGGTGCAGGTCCCAGGGCGCGACGAGCAGGCGGGCGAATTCGGGGGCGCGGCTGAAGCCGGTGAGCGAATTGAAGAGGTTGGCGGCGTCGGTGGTGATGTCTTCGCGGGCGGTGAAGTAGCTGAGGTCGGTGTAGTGGCGGGCGGTCCCGGGGTTGTAGTTGCCGGTGCCGAGGTGGGCATACCGGCGGAGGCGGCCGCCGGGTTCGCGGCGGACGACGAGCGAGCATTTGCAGTGGGTTTTGTGCCCGATGAGGCCGTAAACGACGTGGACGCCGGCTTCCTCGAGTTGGCGCGCCCACTGGATGTTGTTGGCTTCGTCGCCGCGGGCCTTGAGTTCGACGAGGGCGGTGACTTGTTTGCCGTTGTGCGAGGCTTCGCTGAGGGCGCGCACGATGGGGGAATCGCCGCTGGTGCGGTA
>JAISAX010000058.1 GCA_031266495.1 Opitutaceae bacterium | reverse complement strand
GGCCGAGGCCAACATGACCCCGGCCGAATACGCCAGTTACGAAGACGAACTCAATGAACGGCGTCTCGAAAATGGCGTTCGCAATGCCTTGATTTCCGACGCTCGTAATGAGGGCCTCGTCGAGGGAAAAGCCGAAGGAAAAGCCGAAGGACTCGCCGAGGGCCTCGCCAAGGGAGAAGCCAAGGGCCGCGCCAAAGGCCGCGCCGAAGGAGAAGCCAAGGGCCGCGCCGAGGGCGTAATGGAGGGGAAGCGTGAAATGGCACGCGCACTCAAGGCGAATGGCATGTCCATTGCCGACATCGCCAGATTCTCCGGCCTCTCCCAAAACGAAGTCGCCGACTCCCTCAAAAAGAAATGACCCCCCTCCCCCCTCCTCCCCCTGATTCTCTACTTTGGCAAGGGCGCACAAGAAACTAACGGATGTTACGCGGATCGAAGGTTTTTGAGGTCGATCCGGGCCGATCCGGGCCAGTCCGGGATCGGGAGAACGAGAAAGAGCGGCTGCGGGCTGGATGGCCGTGCCACGCGGCGGGGCTTGCACAAAAAAGTTTTCCTCGCTTCCCCACCCCTCGCCTCTTGCCTTGGTTGCTCCGGCAGCCTCGCTTGCCACCGTTTCGTTTCATCCCTGTTCATCCCTGTTCATCCCTGAATCCCATGACCACTCCCGTCCGTTACTACGACCGCTACTCCCGCCAGATGGCGACCGAACAGGTTTACGGCGAAAAATGGTTGCGCTGGACCTACGAAACGCGTCCGGGCCGGTTCACTGCGGAAGCGCTCCTGAAGCGCGCCCTGTTTTCCCGCTGGTACGGCTGGCGGATGAACCGGCGGACCAGCGCCTGCAAGGTGCTCCCCTTCATCATCGGGTACGGTCTCGACGTGGACGATTTCGCCCGCAAACCGACCGAATTCCGCACCTTCAACGAATTTTTCTACCGCGCCCTCAAACCCTCCGCCCGCCCGATCGCGGACGGCAACAATGTGGCGGTTTTCCCGGCAGACGGCCGCCACCTGGTGTTTCCCGACGTGGACAGGGCCGACGGATTTTATGTAAAAGGCGCCCGTTTCACGCTTGCCGCGCTCCTGGGCGACGACGCGCTCGCACGCGAATTTGCCGGCGGCGCGATGGTGATCTCGCGGCTTTGTCCGGTTGACTATCACCGGTTTCATTTCCCGGTGGCGGGCACGCCCGGCGAGCCGCGGTTGATCAACGGATTTCTCTACTCGGTGAGTCCCATTGCGCTGCGCCGCCGCATCGGCTGTCTGGTGGAAAACAAGCGCATGGTCACGCTGGTCGAACCCGCGCCCGGCTCCCCCTTCGGTCGCGTGGCGATGCTCGAAGTGGGCGCGACCTGCGTCGGCACGATCCGCAACAGTTTCCTGCCCGGACGTCCGGTGACGAAGGGCGCGGAGAAGGGGTTTTTTATGTTCGGCGGATCGTGCGTGATCACGCTGTTCCCGCGCGGACGCATCCGGTTCGACGACGATCTGGTCGGGCAAAGCGCCGGGTTTGTCGAAACCTGCGCCCGCATGGGCGACCGGCTCGGCACCGCGGCAGCGGCGACGGCAGCGGAGCCGGACCGGAGCGGCTCAACCCGGCTCGACTCAAGTCGAGTTAAGTCGATTTAAATCGAAACCCGTCGAAACCCGTCGATGCCAGTCGATGCCAGTCGCCCCGGCCACCTGCTCCTTTTGCCGGCGCGGTGTCGCCATCAAGCCATTCGCCCTGGAGTTTTATTGTGCGCGGAGTGGCGGGCAGGCCGTAGCGGTTTTCGTTGAGCAGCGAGATCAGCAAGTTCATCGCCACCGCGCCGACCTGGGTATGGCGTTGATTCACACCCGCGATGCCTTTCCAGCCAGGATCAATATCGAGATGCGCAAACGCCACGCCGCCCCGATGATCCCCCGGCACACGAATCCCCGCCTCGCGCAACCAGCCAATCGCCAGTTGATCGGAACTGATGATCGCATCCGGCTTCTCGCGTCGATACCAATCGAGAAAAACCTCCGGTCCCCAGGCGCCCCTGCCCACCAAAGGACGCACGGACGTCGCCCCGTCCGGCGACGCCCCCGGCCCGTCCCCGCCGTGGTTGAATTGCCATGACAACATCTCCGCCAGCGCGGACGACTCGGCGTGTTCGGGACGCATCCCGTTGAGCGCCAGCCCGAGGCGCCGGTACCCCAGGCGCAGCAGATTCACAATGCACAGGCGCGCCACATGGCGCATGTCGGTGCAGACAAAATCCACAAGCCCCTCCCGTTGGGCAAGCCCCAGCGCGACAAGGGCGAACCGGGACGGGTCGATCGGCAACATCGCCATATCCCCGGGATGCAGCCAGAAAACAAGCCCGCGGATATTGCGCGCGTCGAGTGCCCGCGCCAGCGTTTGCCGCGTACGCTCCTCCGCCTCGGCGGGCGGCATGATGAATTGTTCCAGCACGTAGCCCGCTTCCTGCGCGGCCCGGTCTGCCCCCTCGTAAAAGAGGCTGTAAATGCTGTGCAGGGGAATACTGGCGGCGATCATTATTCCCGTGGTGAACAAGGTTCGCGTGTCGGCGCTCAAGGCGCGGACCACCTCCGACCTGCGTCAGGCGGGTATAGCGATTCTCGGATACACCGCCGAACGCAGGGACCAGCGGGCGCCCGGCCCCTCGGCGCTCGCCATCAACCCCTACTACTCCACCTCCTCCGGCGTGGACGATCCGGGCAACGTGCTGGCCGTGTATCTGGGTTACAAATCGGCGACCAAAGCGGACTTTCCCCTGCTGATGTGCCCGATGGTCAAAAAAATGTTTCCGAACCGGACCATCAGCACGCAAATGGCCAACTACGTCCAGAACAACACGCTCTCCGCGCGCAGCGGCAGCGGTGGCGCCCGTGTGCTGGGACATCAAACCGCCAACCCGGCCATAGCGGCCGCGAACTGGCCCATCGCGCTTCACGAACTGGACAATTACGGCGGCGCCGCCCGCGTCTGGATTCTTACCAACCTCGATTACGCGCTGCCCAAAGACATGAAAAAAGCCGGTTACAACGGCCCCGACACGGAAATCTCCGACTCCGGCTGGTTCAAACCGGAGGATCTGCCGCCGGAACCCGTCTGGGGCAACTCCCGCGTCCGCCTCTATTTCGACGCCCACGTCGCCTTCGTCTCCCGTTACGCGCCGTGACCGGAATCCGCCCCCCCCCCCCTCCCCCCCCTCCGTGCGCGCAACCGCAACCGCAAGCTGTACTTGATTGAGGATGACAAACACATCGCGCTCTCGTTGTCCGTCCGCGACCATACTGGCGCTCGCCGCGCTGTTGCCCGTATCCGGCCTTGGCGCGGATGGCGGAGCCGCCTCTTCCCCTCTGCTCCCCCTGCCCAATCCCGGTTTTGAAGACGCCCCTTCCCCTTCCGCCGCCGACATCGGGGGCTGGACCCTGAACGAAACTCGCCCGGGGATGATCGCCGTTTGCGCGGAGGCCGCGCACGAAGGCAAACACGGCTTGCGCATCACGGATGACTCCGATGCGGGAGCCGCCGCCGTATTCTCCACGCGCCTGCCCGCCGGGCCGGGACGCGCCTACCGGCTGACCTTCCTGGCGCGCGTCGTTTCGGGCAACGGCATCGCCGTCAACCTGCGGTTTCTTGACGCCGGCGGGCGTTATCTCAACGCGTGGCCCGCCGCGTCCGATTCGGTCGAAGTGCAGGGGGGGGGCGAGTGGCGCGCCCGCTCCGTGGAAGCAGTCGCGCCGGAAGGGGCGTCCGTGCTCGACGTCTGGATACACTCGTATGTGAAGGCGAAGGTCACGGCCGATTTCGACGAGGTTTCGCTCGCCCCGTTTGTCCCGCGCATCGAGCCGCCCTGGCCCCCCGTTTACAAAATCAACCCGGCAAACCCCGCCGACGCCGCCCGCATGACGCCCGCCGACGTCGCCGGGCCGGACGGACTTGTGTATCCAGACTGGAGGCACACCGGAATCCCCGGCGGCATTCCGGAACGCGGCCCGGACCGGAAGATTGTCGCCGGCCCGCAAACCTTCGCCGCCCGCGCCGGCCAGGACATCGCCCCGCTGATCAACGACGCGATTGCCCGCGCCGCCGCGCAGGGCGGCGGCGTCATCGAATTGCCGCCCGGCGAGTTTTTGATCGAAAGCCCCGTGGTCATCAGGGACTCCGGCATCGTCCTTCGCGGGGCGGGGCGCGACCGCACGCGCCTCGTTTACCAGGAGCACATTCCGTTCGGCTCGCTCCGGCTGTATTGCTGGGGGCTGGACGGCAAGGTCGGCCCGGACGGTTTTTGGGAAGTGCAGGCCAACCCGAAAAACCTCGTTTCCCTCCGCATTGACGCCGCGCGCGACGGACGGCGCCTGGCCGAAGTCCGGCGCGCCGATCACTGGGGCAACCGCTTCAGTCACCGTTTGCGCGGTTCACAGCTCCTCTCCTCGCTCGGCCCCGGGCGTCATCGCATCAAGGCCGAGGCCGGTTATTCCGACGGGAGGCTGTTTTCCGAAACCTTCGAGCTGGAAGTCTCCTCCGAGCCGCGGCCCGGCGACGTTTTCCCCGGCGAGCACGGCGCGTTTGTCATTGCCGGACCAGGACCGCTTGGCCCGCGCCTGCCTCTCGTCGCCACCGCGCTCCGCGGCGACAACAAAATCCGCCTCGCCCCGGGCCACGGCCTGAAACCCGGCGACCAGATCACGCTCGAAGCGCCGCCCACCCCGCGCTGGAACAAACTCACCGGCGCCAGCAGCTCGCCCGGCGTGTATCGGATAAACCATTATGAAATAACCGCCATCGGCGAGGAACGCCCGTCCGCTCCCGCCGCCGCCGCCGCCGCTTCCGCCGCCGCTCCCGGCGCCTCCGTTTCCGTCCTCACCATCGACGCGCCGCTCCGCCTCGAATTCCCGCTGGAAGACGGCGCTTTTGTGCAGCGTATCCGCAATGTCGGCAATTCCGGCTTCGAGGATTTTTGCGTGGAACAAAAGATCTTCACTCCGGCGAGCGAGTTCACCGGGCCGCGCATCCCGCACACCCTCTGGTATCCGACGGAGGATCTCTGGGCGGACGGCGTGACTTTCACCTACGCGTGGCGCTGCTGGGCGCGCGGCGTGCGCGTGGTCAACTCGGGACGTAATCCGGTTTACATTACGCGCTCCCGGCAATGCGAGCTTCGCGGGATGGAGGCCGAGGGCGCGATTTTCAAGGGGGGGGGAGGGAGCGCCTATGTCGGTTTCGAGCGATCCTTCGACTGTCTGATGGACGGCATCCGGACCAAAGGCATGCGTCACGCGCCCAATGTGCAGTGGGGCAGCGCAGGCAACGTCATTCGCAACGGCCATTTTATCGGGAGCGACGCCCAGTGGCACGCCGGCTGGACCAACGAAAACCTCTACGAAAACAACATCATCGAACACACCGAAGCGGATCGCGCCAACGGCGCCACGGGCAACGCCTTTTTCGCCTCCGGTCCCCTCGCGGTTCCGCATGGTCCGCAGGGGCCGCGCAATGTCGTTTACAACAACGACGTCTCCGCGCCGCGCAACGGGGTCCACATGCTCGGGGGCAACGAAGCCTGGCTGATCCTCCACAACCGCTTCCGGCTCGGCGGCGGACTCGCCGTTTTTGGCCGGGACAAATCCTTCGACCACACGATCCGCGGCAACGTCTTCATCATGGAAAAACCCGGCCCGACGGGCGTCGTGTTTTTCAACGCCCCCGAGTGCACCGGCATTGATGTCGTGGACAACCGTTTTTACGGCCCCGTCAAGGCCATCACCGGCTTTCGCGGCGGCCTGGGCCGTTTCGGAGTTGTCTCCGGAAACACGATACAACCTCTCCCTTCCGTTCTTCCCGCGCGCCCGCGGCCCGCCGTGCCTTCCATTTACGAATGGCAGTTGCTCCGCTCCAGATGACTCCCCCCCCTCCCCTTCCC
>JAISAX010000051.1 GCA_031266495.1 Opitutaceae bacterium | reverse complement strand
GCCTTCGAGGCGTTGAACAGGACCCGTTTCTCGAACCCGGTGGTCCAGTACATCTGCATTTCCACGATGAACTGCCGTCCGGGTTCGTCGATGCAACGCACGTCCACGATGGAATTTCGTCCTCCGTCGATGCGGGGCAGCATCTCGTTGTCGAGGTATTCGATCTGCTTGATCTTCCGGTCGCCCTCCAGTCGTAGCAGCGCGTTGAGCAGCGAGATGCACAGGGTCTTGTGCCCGCCAAATACGGTCTTGAAGGCCAGGTCGTTCTTCGGATTCAGATATCGCGACATGTTGGTTAACGGGTTTGGTTTGAAAACGGATACGGGTTGATGACGGCTGGGCGCAACATTGGCGATGCTTGCTCTGGAAACGTGTCCGGCCTCGGGACGAATCTCAACCGCGAAGTTCCGCGCCCGCGGAGGGGGGGGGGGGGGGAAATTGCGGGAGGGCGGGAGGTAGCAGGAGTTGGCAAGCCAAGGGTAATCGTGCTCTCTTCACGTTGCCCTGCCTTTCCTTCTTTCATGACCTTCTGCTTCCAATCGCAATTACTCCCGGAATGGCGAGCGGCCCGTCTGCAAACCGCCGCCGCCGGGCTCAGGTGTTGAACCGGAACAGGGCCACGTCGCCGTCCTGGAACACGTACTCCTTGCCTTCGAGCCGGTACTTGCCGGCTTCGCGGGCGGCGGCGGTGCTGCCGAGGCGCACGAGGTCGTCGTACGAAACCACTTCGGCCTTGATGAAGCCTTTCTCGAAATCCGTGTGGATCACGCCCGCCGCCTGCGGGGCTTTCCAGCCTTTTTTTATTGTCCAGGCGCGCACCTCCTTTTCGCCCGCCGTGAAATAGGTTTGCAGGCCGAGCAGCGCGTAGGTGGCGCGGATCAGAGACGACACGCCGGAGTCGTCCACGCCGAGGTCTTTCAGGAAATCCTCCGCCTCTTCCGGGCTCAGCTCGATCAGCTCGGACTCGATGCGCGCACTGATCGGCACGTAGGCGGCGTCGTGGTGTTTTTGGACGAACGCGGCCACTTTTTGCACGAACGGGTTTTTATTTCCGACCCCGGCCCCGGCCCCGGCCGCCGCGGCGAGGTCGCCCTCGGCGACGTTGCAGGCATAGAGCACGGGCTTGGCGCTGAGGAGCTGGAAGAGGCGCAGGAGGCGCGCCTCCTCTTCGTTCACGGCGAGGATGTTGGCCGGTTTGTTCTGGTCGAGGTGCGGGATGAGGCGCTCGCAGAGGGCGGCCTCGGCCTGGGCTTCCTTGTCGCCGCTCTTCGCCTTTTTCTGCGTTTTTTCGAGTCGCTTCTGGACGGATTCCAGGTCGGCGAGCACGAGTTCGGTGGTGATGACCTCGATGTCGCGCACCGGATCGATCGAGCCCATGGTGTGGATGATGTCGCTGTCCTCGAAGCAGCGGACGACCTGCACGATGGCATCGACTTCGCGGATGTTGGCGAGAAACTGGTTGCCGAGACCTTCGCCCTTGCTCGCGCCTTTGACGAGGCCGGCGATGTCCACCATCTCGATGGCGGCGGGTATCACGACGCGGGTCTTGGCGATGTCCCGGAGAACGTAGGCGCGGTTGTCGGGCACGGTGACGACGCCGATGTTGGGGTCGATCGTACAAAACGGATAATTGGCCGCCTCCGCCTTGCGGGAGCGGGTGAGCGCGTTGAAGAGGGTGGACTTGCCGACGTTGGGCAGTCCGACGATGCCTGCTTTTAACATAAGCGGTAACTCTTCGCAGGCCCCGCGAACGGGTTCAAGGACGGAACGGCGGCCACAAAGGTCGAAGGTCAGAAGGTCAAAAGTCGAAGGTCGCCAGCGGCTCCGCTACGCGGAGCATTTTGCAAGGATGGCCCGCTCCGGCGGGCCGGTGACGACCTTCGACCTTCCGACTTTTGACCTTCGACTGACTGCCTTCGACTGACTGCCGCCGCCCGCGCCAGCAGTGCCACGATGCCGGCCAGCGCGGCCCAGGCCGCGGGTTCGGGGACGGCGGCGTTGATCGTGATGGCGCTGATCGTGAAATGTCCGTCGCCAAGCTCGGTCACCGTCCATGTCGAACCGGCGTCGTTGTGGTCGAGCATCGTGTACTTCAGGTTGCCCGTGCCGTCGCTGTCGTCCAGGGCGCTGCCGGTGATCAGGGCGGTGGCGTCGAGTTCGTATGTGCCGTTTCCGCTTCCGTTGACGATTTCCTTCGAGCTTCCGTCAAAAAACGGCCCGCGACAGTCGTGTCCGCGCCGTCGATGACGACGGAGACCGACGCTTCGGCACTCACTCCGGCATCGGCCTGGTAGAGGTAACCGTTGTCGCCCGCGGCGCTCGCGGCCTGGGCTCCGTCCGTGAACGTCACGGTGACATCGGTCGGGTTGGCGGCGGCCGGGTTGGCTCCCTTGATCACTGTGTCCGAGCCCGAACTCACCGTCCCGCCGGAAATAGTCACGTTGCCCGTGGTGTGCTCGCCTGCGGATGTGCTGGCAACATTGATACCATATTTTTCGCCCCATACCTCCGAACCCGTGAGGGTGAGGGTGCCGCCGGTCACCTGGATGCCGTATCCGTTTTCGCCCACTCCCCGGAACTGGCCGCCTGTCGCCGTTATCGTTCCTTTGTTCGATGCCTGCAATGCCCGTTCCGCCTCGATATTGGCGCCGGTTCCCAGGTGGAGGGTGCCGCCGCGGTCTGCCGATGCACCATTATTGATGTCGCCAATACTTGTTACCCTGAGCACCAGACCACTATCCGCAGTAACAACAGAATTATCTTCGTAAGCAAATATTCCTCTGTGCTCTTGCCCGGTGTTTACACCATGAAGATTGATTACCGAGCCTGAACCCAGAGATATCTGTGCGCCTGCTTGTGCATACACTCCGGAGAAGGCCATCGTGCTGGGCTCGGCTTCAGTGCCGACGGTAACGGTAATCTTGTCCGCTGTGATAACGGAATTGGTGCCGTATGCGCGTAGTCCGCGCCCCATGGCGTTCACGGTCGAACCTGTCCCCATGTCGATCGTGCTGTTGCTATGCGTATTGACGGCCACCGCGTCGAGGGCGGTGGCCGTATCCGTCGATGTCACGGAGATGGTGTCGCCCGAGTCGAGGACAACGTTGGTGTTATTCGCAGTGACGATGCTGGTGTGCATGGTGGCGGCATGGACCGCCGGGGAAACGGCAAGCACGACGCTTGCGGCCAGGGCGGCGAGCCGCGTCCGCGTGGTATTGGTGCCGGTGTGGGTGTGGGTGCTGATCTTCATTCGTTGTGGTTTGATTTTCATGACGGAGGGTAAAAGGCGCCGGTGGCTTCGGGGCCGCTTGCCGGGTATCCCGGAAGCGGCTCACCGGTGGCGGTGGCGCGAGATACCCATCCCTGTTGACGCCGGCAATCGTCACAACGGCAAACGGCGATTCGCCCGGGAACGTGTTACATACCATGAACCCGGGTATTGCCGGAGCGGTGATAGCTGTCCGGTCGATAACGGACGGAGAGAGGGGGGGGGGGGGGGAGGGGGGGATATGGCCGCCGTGCTTCGCCGGTGGGCGGGCGGGGCGTTCAGTCGTAATCGTAAAGCGCCGGATCGCGCCGCGGAGCGTCGGTCCGCCGCCGGGGGCGGGACAGGCGCGGCTGCTTCGGTTTGCCGTCTTGGTCCGCCGCCGCCAGCGCCGGGCCGTCTTCGTCCTCGTCGCCATATCCGCCGTCCGTGGCGTCGTCGTCGCCTCCGGAATCCCCGAACTGCTCCTCCAGCGACTCGGGGTCCTGGCCTTCCTCGAGCTTGCGGACAACCTCGTCCATCTCGCCGTCGATTCGTTCGCCGGTGAGTTCGGCCATCCGGCGCATCATCCGGCCCATGGCTCGCGGATCGTTTTCGTCGATGTGCGAAAACTCGCGCTCCATCGCCTGCATGGCGGCATCCATGCGGGCGTCGTGAGCGTCGTGGG
>JAISAX010000037.1 GCA_031266495.1 Opitutaceae bacterium | reverse complement strand
CCCGGCCTCCCGCCATTCACCATGAACACTGATTCATTATTCTCCCGAGACCAGACGCCTTTTCTGATCGGAAGCTCGGCGAAAGCCCCGCGTCCCATGTATAAAATCCTTGATGTGCCCGTTCCTGCCATCGGAAAGCACGACCTGCAAAGTTCCGGCTTTTACAACGGCAGGTATTACGTCTTCCATTCACATTCCATCGTCCAGGTTTTTATCAGGAACGGACTCGAAAAAGAATATAAAATCCGGGACGGCTCCCTCGTCCATCCCAACGACGCGCATTTTTACAAGGATACCCTGTGGATTTGTGACACCAACGACGCCAGCACTCCGCCAATCGTCAAAAAACTGGATATAGCAAGCATGTCGGTTGTCGGGACGCACGACGTGAACAAGCCTGACTGGCGGACAGCGGCGGTGTCCATCGAATCGGATTCCACCCTGTATGCGGTGGCGGTGGAGAATATCCCCGTCAAGGAACGCCATCAGTTCCTGGTTCGTAAATATGACTATGTTTCAAAAACGGTCTTGAACGAAATGTTGTTTCCTTTCGATCAATATTATGTGCAAGGCTGCACGCTCGCCGCCAATCATCTTTATGTCACCACGAACAACGGCGGCCATGCGAAAACCGGCAAATTCATCGATATAAATCTCGAAACAAACACCATCGTTGACACAATTATATTTGAAAACTTTGGCGAATCGGAAGGCTTGCACACACTTTGGGTAAACGACCAACTCAATTTGCTTACCGGCCAATATGAAGGTGGTCTTTTCCGTATTGTAGTATGAGACTGAAGTTACGCGAAGCCGGAGCGGTGGCATTCCTGCCGCCGCTCCCCCCCCCCCCTCTGATTTTCCCATAACATCATTTCCCATAACATCATGGATTCCATAAAATTTGAAACAACCATTCCCGTAAAACGGGAGACCGGCGTTCTTGTTGTCGGCGGCGGTCCCGCCGGATTGTGCGCGGCGGTGGCGGCGGCGCGTAACGGAGCGCAAACCCTCCTCGTCGAACAGGGCGGTTGCGCGGGCGGCATGGCAACGCTCGGCCTCGTCGGACCATTCATGACCTGCTATAACAAAAGTGCCGACAAAATGATAATAAAGGGACTTTTTTTGGAGGTCGTCGAACGGCTTGTCCGGAAAGGCGGCGCCATTCACCCATCCCGGGTCCAGGCGCCATCCGGCCATACTTCCTATATTACAACCGGACACGCGCATGTCACTCCGTTCGATCCGGAAAAACTGAAACGTGTCGCCGATGAAATGCTCCAGGAAGCGGGTGTCACCGTACTGTTTCACTCGCGATTTGTCAAAACGGTCAAACGCGGAGGCGGCGGCGGCAGCAGCGACGGCGGCGGCAATCCGGAAGGCATCATTATTCACTCGAAAAGCGGACTGGAGGCAATCCGCGCCAGAATCATCATAGACTGCACGGGAGATGGCGATGTCGCCGCCGACGCGGGCGCAACTTTTGCAATGGGCGACGAGACCAACAAACTCCTGCAACCCGCCACCCTGTTTTTTCGTATCGGGAATGTGGATTCCGCCGCGCTTGACGCCGATATAGAAAAAAACCGGCGCAATTTTTATCGGGAAAATGGCATAAATTACCGTTCGTTTCACTGGTGGGTGAGCAAAGCGCGGGAGGTGGGAGACTGGACACTGGACCGCGTCTCCATCGGTCTGTTCCGGGGTAATGAACCCGGCCAGTGGAGTGTCAATACCTCGCGTATCATGGGAACAGATGGCACGAACGCCGAAAGCCTCACGCGCGCCGAAATGGAAGGACGCAAACAGGTCGGGCAAATTTTCAACTTTATAAAAAAATATCTGCCCGGTTGCCGGGATGCCCTGCTGTTATCAACAGCACCGACTGTCGGGGTTCGCGAGACACACCATATCCGGGGTGATTATACGCTGACAGCGGAAGATTTGTTAACCTGCAAGGTGCCGGAGGATTCCATTGTTCTGGCATCCAATTCGATTGATGTGCACGGGCGTTTTGGCCCCATGAGCAACCAGTTCACCGGGATCGAAGGCGGTGAATATTATGGCGTGCCTTTCCGCTGCCTGTTGCCTGCCGGTTTTGATAATTTGCTGGTGGCCGGGCGTTGTATTTCCGCGACATCGGAGGCGGCGGGCGCCATCCGTCTGATGCCCCTGTGCATGAGCACCGGGCAGGCCGCCGGAACCGCCGCCGCGCTGGCGCCTGGCACCACCGCAACGATGGCGACACGTTCAATTGATATAACAAAATTGCGCGGGTTGTTGCAAACCCAGGGGGTTTTTCTGGAATAACCGATGTTACGCGGATCGACCGCAGGGGCTTCGCAAGCGAAGCCCCTGCGGTCGATCCGCGTAACATCAATGGTATAACGAAAACATGAAGACAAAAAACAACAGTGAAGTAATAATAAAACGTGAGCTGTCCGCGGATTTCATCGTCGTGGGCGGTGGTCTGGCCGGGGTATGCGCGGCAATCGCGGCGGCGCGGCATGGGGCCTCCGTCCTGTTGATACAGGACAGGCCCGTCCTTGGCGGCAATGCCTCCAGCGAGATGCGCATGGGCGTGATGGGCGCGCATGGCAACAATAACAAGGAAACCGGCATTTTCGAGGAACTTCAGCTGGAGAATATACATAAAAACCCGCTGATGCGTTATACGCTCTGGGACGATATCTTGTATTCGGCGATTGTGCGCGAGAAAATCACGCTCCTGCTCAATACAAGCGTCCGCGCCGTGCGGACGGAAAACAACAGGATCAGAGCCGTGACGGCATGGAACAGCAACGAATATTGCGACTACACGGCTTCCGGCAGGATGTTTGCGGACTGTTCGGGCGACGGTATCTTGCGATTGTCGGGGACGGAGTTTCGCACCGGACGCGAGGCGGCGTCCGAGTTCGGCGAGGATTTCCGGCTGACGCCGGAGGCGGATGCTTGCACAATGGGCAATTCGCTCCTGCTGCAATTGCGAAAGTGCGCTTCACATCGTCCGTTTGCCGCCCCGGAGTGGGCGCATCATTTTACGGACGCAACCATCCCGAAACATTGCAACGTGTATCCCGAAAACAACAATTTCTGGTGGATCGAATACGGAGGCAACCTTGACACCATAGCGGATGCCGGAGCCATACAATTTGAACTCAAGCGGCTCGCTTATGGAGTATGGGAATACATGAAAAACCATCCGGACGGGCGTTGCGCGAATTACGAACTGGACTGGTTCGGAGGCATTCCCGGCAAACGCGAAAGCTGCCGTTTCATCGGCGATCTTTTATTGACCCAGCACGATATAATGAAGGGCGGATTCCAGTTTCCCGATGTGATCGGGCACGGCGGCTGGACGCTGGACGACCATCATCCGGACGGTTTTTATCATGCCGGTCCCCCATCCGTTCATCATTATCCTCCGTCGCCATTCGGGATCCCGTATCGTGTGCTATATTCGAGGAACATAACGAACCTGTTTTTCGCCGGGCGCAATATTTCGGCGACGCATATCGGCATGAGCGCGACGCGGGTTATGGCGACGTGCGCGGTCATGGGGCAGGCGGTCGGCACGGCGGCGGCGTTGACTCGCAAATACAAATGTTCTCCCCGTGATATTTATACGGACCATACAAGCGAGTTGCAGGATATTCTGCAAGAGGATGACCAGTGGCTTCCCACCCGTCCGCGCAAGGTCTCTTCGTTACTATTGAACGCGGATGCGCAGTTTGACGAATTGCGCAGGGGGCTTGACAGGAGCATCGAGCATGGCGGCTGGACACAACAAACGGGCGACCTCGCAACGGCATCGGGCGACACCGGCCACACCGGCAACGCTGGCACCACTCGCGCATGGCAAGGCAAGGTGACGGAAAACGGCGTGTGGCTGCGGCAAGGCGAAAGCGCCGGGTACGCATGGACGGACTCCGTGACTCTTGCGACGGTTCGCATTGTTTTCGACACGGACCTTTCGTTTCAGGGCAAGCGTATGAGAAAACTGGAGGCGACTCCCGAATACAAGGAGTTGCCGCAAATGCTGGCGCGGGAGTTTGTCATTGAGGCGCGGATCGATGGAAAATGGGTCGAAATCGTCCGCGAATGCGACAACTGGCGGCGTCTCTGGCGCAGGACATTTTCTCCGGTAAAGTGCCGAAGTGTGCGCTTGCGTATTTTGGCCGCATGGGGCGGACCTGATGCCCCCGCGCGGGTTTTCAGCTTCGAGTGCGACGGGCCGGGACAGTAGTCGGGCGGGTCTTGAAAAAAGCGAAATCCAGCCCGGGCGCGGGGGGGGGGGGGGGGGGGCGCGGCCGCGGGGGGGGCGGGCGCGGCGCGGGCGGCGG
>JAISAX010000941.1 GCA_031266495.1 Opitutaceae bacterium | reverse complement strand
GCCGTCCTGCGCCATCATTCCCCGCTGACGCGGGGAAATCAGGAATCAGGAACGGAAGTTACGCGCTGATGTTACGCGGACGGCCATGAAGTGGCACGGGCTTTTTCTGACAATCCCCGTGGACGACGCGCAGCGTCGCCCATTGCCACCAGGCAAGACCATTTGTTTGAGAAAATTACAGTTGTTTACAGTGAATGACACGAAGGAGAGCAGGGAGGCGGCGCATTACTGCCGATCCGTCCACGGGCTGGAAGCCCGTGCCACGTCGTTCCGCGTAACTTCAGTGTGTAATTTCATGGCTTCGCGTAGCTTCATGGCACTTTGAAAAACTCCTTTTTCCAGACAAACGAACCAACCGCGAATAGACGCGAATGAACGCGAATGTTTTTCACGAAAACCTGCTCTTGTTATCTCCTTTCCGAATTCGCGTCTATTCGCGTCCATTCGCGGTTAAAACGACTTTTTCAAGGTGCCCTTCAGTTAAGAACTGAAGTTACGCGAAGCCGGAGCGGCGGCTCCCGCCTGCGTAACTTCAGATGGTAAGCGTGGCAGGCATGGTCTCGCCGGGTCATTTCCCGGAGGCAGGTCAAGTAGCAGGGTGTCGGGTTTCAATATATTCTATCGTGATAAATAACACGGGCTTTGTCAGCGAACCGGGACGCGTGCCTAATGCTGCCATCTTGTCCGAAGCCTCGTCATCCACTCTTCGGCATCATCCGCACCCGATAATAAAAACCATCATGAAAACATACCTGCCCGTTATCACCTCCATCCGTTCCCGCCTGGCCGGGATTTTTTGCGCAACCGCAGCCTGCCTGTTTGCCTGGGCCGGGCTTTCCTCCTCCGCCAGCGCCCAGAACCTGGTGTTTCATTACGAGTTCAACGACACCTCCTCCGACGCCTCCTCCTCCACAACGGCAAGCGATTCGAGCGGGAACGGGTACAACCTCGGCTTCCAGGGCGCCGCATCCCCGGGCGAGGCCGGAGGCCGGCAAGGCGTGCTGAATCTGAACGCGACCGCCCAGGCCAATCCCGATGCGGCGATCGCCACGGGCTTTTCCGATCTGCCGGCCCCCCTTACCCAATACACGATCACCGGCTGGTTCTATCGCGCGCCCGGAAGCAGCGCCCTCGGAGGCACCATCCTGAGCCTGGGTTCGGACGGCTCCCGTGCATTCTCCATCACGGTGCTCAACGCCAACGGGCAGTTGGACATCAATCCTGTTGCAGGAGGCCGGACTGTGGAGACCGTGACATCCGCCGACCTGGCCGCAACCGGCCAGTGGACGTTCTTCGCAATCACGATCGACTCCACTCTGACCGGCGGCAGCAACTGGACCAACGCGGTCAAGCTCTACGTGGGCGACGACAAAACCGCCTCAAGTCTTGCGCGGGTGACCAACAAGGGGCTTATCGGTTCCGGCACCCTGTCGCAGTTCGCCATCACGGATTTTGACAGCATCGCGCTGGGCAATGGTTACAACTCCGTCGTCGGGAATCAGGGCAGCCCCAATCGCGCCCTGTACTCCGGCATCAGTCTGGACGACATTCGCCTCTATGACGGTGTGCTCGATGAAACCGCGCTCAACACCGTGCGGCTCCAGTCCGTGGCGACCCCCGTTCCCGAACCGTCCGCCTCCGCCGTGCTTGCCGGCTCCGTTGTCATGATTTTTTCACTACTCGCGGCCTGGCGATCCGCCGGGGAAAACTGCTGAAGCCTTTGAACGCAATCATAAATAGCTCCCGCCCTCCCCACCCCCCCCCCGCACACACACACCACTGCTGCTCACCCATGCGCAACTCACACCCGGATTCATCCGAACCGTCCGCCTGTCCGTCCATCCAGCGCCGCCCGCGCGCCAGTATCCGCGCCTTCACGCTGATCGAACTGCTCACGGTCATCGCCATCATCGGTATCCTCGCCGGCATGACGCTGGTCGCCCTTCCGCGCGCCCGCGAGGCGGCCAACCGCGCCCGCTGCATCGCCAACCTCCGCCAGATCCACGGCGCCATGCTCGGCTTCGCCATGGATAACCGGGATTATCTCCCCTCGGTCGAAGCGAAGACAAACAGCCAGCGTCCTCCCGGAGCACAGGAAAACTGGTGGAAAGAAATCGTGCCCTGGTACACCCAACTCCCCCTGGGCGCGGCAGTCCCGCGCAAACCCGATATTCTCACCTGCCCCACCCATGCCCGCAACCTGATGTCCACGGGACTCGGCGAGGGCGCGGTCCGCAACCGGACCTACGGCATGAATTATGCGCTCGGGTTTTGCGACGAACCCTCCATGCCCAAAAAACGGATACGCCTCTCCTCCGTCCCGCAGCCCTCGCGCACGATCATGGTATCCGAATCCGCTTACAACTCCAGTTCGCCGCTCGCCACGCTGCGCGCCGGCCTCATCAAGAGCAGCGCGACCTTCAAGGGCGTTTATACCGGCGGCTCCCACCAGGGCGCCAACAACATCCTCTGGGTCGATGGCCATGTCAGCGCATGGAAGGACGTCGCGCGGCTCGCCGCCAAAGTCACCCCCGCCGATCCCGATCCGGTCACGACATACTGGACGCCGGACCTGTAAAATATATCCCCC
>JAISAX010000931.1 GCA_031266495.1 Opitutaceae bacterium | reverse complement strand
CACCGCAATGCAGCCTTCGCGCCGGAGGATTCGCGCAAAGGTGCTGACCGCCGGCAAGCTCTGGCGCCCGAGATCGAGCAGTCGCCGGTGCAACTTGCGCGGCCCCCATGTCGGATGCTGCTTGCGCAAACTCACCACCGCCTTCTCCATCTTCTTGCTCGTCTGGTTTCTCTTCCTCTCCCGGGCCCGGGGCTGATCCCCCGGGGCTCCCTCCCCTCCGGCTCGATACCTCGCGCACCATTTGTAGCCGGTCTTCCGGCTTATCCCTAACCTCCGGCATCACTCCACCATGCTCACTGCCTCCGCTGCAGCCAGTGTCACAAACTCAATGCCTTCTTCCCACTACATCCTTGATTTCCCATGAGTTGAAAACTGTTTCCCCTAACCCGGTACATCTGTTACCCATATCCCGGTACAAAACAGTGAAGTGCGCCCCTACCGGTGTTCAAGCTCCTCCAGGTTTCGGAATCCTTCGCTGCGTTGACACCACTTTGAGTTACACCTCCCTTCGGGTTCTCCTTGACTTTGCATTTGCTGTCCCGCCGCACCTGGCCTTCGCTCGCCTGTTCATGACCAGCAAGAAGCAGACCAACAAGACTCGGGCACAACCCGCCGCCCGCCGCCGCAAGACCCTCGCCGACCGCCTCCCGCCCGCCACGGACTGGCGCACCACCGACGCCGACGAAATCCTCAAACGCCAGCTCCGCGCCCGCGAAGAACGCCCCCGCATCGTTCCCCTCCCGGACGCCTCCGCTCCCGCGCTCCCCGGCCATGATGACCCTGCCCGCCGGCTCCATGCCGACTTCGACGTCCATTCGCGCAGCGGCCTCACCTACCGCGTCGAGATCCGCGACCTCGCCACCCGCCAGTTCGCCTGCACCTGCACCGACTTTCGCATCAACGGTCTGCGCACCTGCAAGCACATCGAGGCCGCTCTCCTGTATCTGAAAAAACACGACAAATTCGCCCTCGCCGCCGCCCGCCGCGGCGCGCTCCCCTCGCCCCGCATCGACATCGTCCCCGACCTCGCCGCCGGACGCCTCCGCGTCGACCGCAACCTCGGGAAACTCCCGCCCCGCCTCCGCGCCCGCTTCGACGCCGACGGCCTCCAGCTCCCCGACCGCGACCCCGCCGACCTCGCCTCCGAACTCACCGCCGCCACCCTCCCCGGCCTGCGTGTCTCCCTCGAAACCGCCGCCTGGCTCAAGGCCCGCGAGATCGACCGCGACCGCATCCTCTCGCGCCGCGACTACGAGGCGGGCATCGCCGCCGGACGCCATCCGGAGTACGTCACCCTGCATCCGCTATTCCCCTACCAACGCGAAGGCATGCTCCACCTCGCCTTCACCGAACGCGCCCTCCTCGCCGACGAAATGGGCCTCGGCAAAACCATCCAGGCCATCGCCGCCTGCGCCCTCCTCCATCGCCTCGGCAAGGCCCGTCGCGTCCTCGTCGTCACCCCCGCCTCCCTCAAGGCCGAGTGGGAGGAGCAGATCCGCCGCTTCACCACGCTCCCCCTCCGCCTCGTCTTCGGTCGCCGCGCCGACCGCGTGTGCCTCTACACCGACCCCGAACCGCCCTTTTTCACCATCGCCAACTACGAGCAAATCGTCGCCGACAGCCTCGACCTCAACCGCCACCTGCGCCCCGACATCGTCGTTCTCGACGAAGCCCAGCGGATAAAAAACTGGGCCAGCAAAACCGCCCAGGCCGTCAAACGCCTCGACTCCCGTTACGCCTTCGTCCTCACCGGCACCCCGCTCGAAAACCGCATCGACGAACTCCGCTCCATCGTCGATTTCCTCAACCCCGCCATCTTCGGTTCCCTCTTCCGCTTCAATCGCGATTTCTACACCTTCGACGACAAGGGCCGCCCCGCCGAATACAAGAACCTCGAAAACCTCCGCGCCCGCATCCACCCCGTCCTCCTGCGCCGTCGCAAAGCCGACGTCGAGACCGAGCTTCCCGACCGCACCGACCGCAACCTCTTCGTTGCCCTCACCCCGCGCCAGCGCGACGAATACGCCGAACCCGAGACCGAAGCCGCCAAGCTCGCCTCCATCGCCCGCCGCCGCCCCCTCACCCCCAGGGAACAGGAACGCCTCCTGCTCAACCTCGCCAAAATGCGCATGATCTGCGACACCCCCGCGATCATCAAAAGCAACCCCTGCACCGACTGCCCCAAGCTCGACGAACTCGCCCGCGTCCTCGACGAAGTCCTCGCCGAGCCCGACGTCAAAGTCATCCTCTTTTCCGAATGGGAAGGCATGCTCGCGCGCGTCCGCGCCTGGGCCGACGAACACGACATCGGCTACGCCTGGCACACCGGCTCCGTCCCGCAGCAACGCCGCCGCGCCGAGATCATCGCCTTCCGCGAAGACCCCGCCTGTCGCCTCTTCCTCAGCACCGACTCCGGCGGCACCGGCCTCAACCTCCAGAACGCCAGCGTCGTCATCAACTGCGACCTCCCCTGGAACCCCGCCCGCCTCGAACAACGCATCGCCCGCGCTTGGCGCAAGAACCAGCTCCGCCCCGTTACCGTCATCAATCTCGTTGCCGAAAACACCATCGAACACGGCATGCTCGGCACCCTCGCCAGCAAACAAAACCTCGCCGACGGCGTCCTCGACGGAGCCGGCGATCTCTCCCGGATTTCGCTCAAAGGCGGCGGCCAGGCCTTCCTCAAGCGCCTCGAACAAGTCCTCGCCGCCACGCCCGCCGCCGACGCGCCGGACTGCGTATCCTATAATAAACTGCACACGCCCGCCCGCCCCTCTCTGCCTGCCGCCGACCCGGCGGCCGCCTTCGCCGCCACGCTGCGCGAACGCCTTGGCCCCCGCCTCCTCCGTTGCGACGAAACCTGGCTTCGCCCCGGCAACCCCGCGGCCGCGCTCGCCTCCGTCACGCTTGTCGCTCCGCCCGACGCCAGTGAGCCCGTGCTCCTGGCCGTGGTCGCCGGCAACGCCGCCGAACAAAAACCCCAGATCGAAACCCTCCTCGCCGGCACGCCCTGGCGCGGACCGCGCCCCGCGCTGCACGTTCTCGACGCCGCCGCGTGGAGCGCGATCGAGGCCCTTTCCGCCGCCGGCCTGCTCACGCTCCACGCCCGCTCCACCCGTCCCCTGGTCGCACCGCTAGCCGACGCCGCCGCCAGCTCCGGCGCATTTGCGAGCCCGCCCGCGCCGCCTCCGCTCACCCCCGAACAGCAGGCCCGCCTCGACGCCGCCCGTGCTCTCGCGCAGCGCAAGGCCCGCGCCGCCCGCGCCCTCCTCGCCGAGGATCTGGCCGACGAAGCCCAACCCGCCCTGCGCGCCGCCGCGCTCGCACATGCGCAGGCCGGCTCCATCGATCGCCGCTGGCCTGAACCCGAGACCTTGGCCGATACCCTCCGCCCGCCGCTCGACACACTCTGGACGGATGCCGGGCGACCCATGGTTGACGCCCTCGCGTCTGCCGACGGCGCACCCGCTCTCGACATCCGCGCCGCCACCGCCTTCGCCGCCGATCTGTTGAAGTGATTGATGTTACGCGCTAAACGTTTTTGTAGGGCTGCCGCTTGTCGGCAGCCGCAGATGCGGTAGCGCGCCCCGGGAACGGCACGGCGGCAAGCGCCAGCCCTACAGGAGCACTCATCGCGGAACATCAGTGAAGTGATTGCCGCGCTTCATCGCGCGTCCCTTGGCCAGCCTTCGCCGGTGGCAACCGCTAGGAGGAGAAAAGGCGACCTTTCCGTGTCCATAGCTTCACTTCCGTGAGACCTTAGGAGAATGGTATTAGGAGACAGGCTTACAGTGCGTTGTAGCGCGACGGCCCATTTCGTGGAGAGTTGATAAAAGTGCGACTCCTTAGAGCGTGTTTAGAATCTTTTCAGTAATATAGAAATAAATGATAATACGATGAAATGTTTGCTGGTGTTTAACTTACGCTCGCAATTCTTCCAATTGCGTCGATATTTTTCTA
>JAISAX010000876.1 GCA_031266495.1 Opitutaceae bacterium | reverse complement strand
ACCACCGGGGCTCCCCGGAAACCCGTCCGAAACCCGAAAACACCCTCCATAACTATAAAGACACCATGAAATTGCACACACTTGAAATCGGCCGCCTGCGCAACGAGGAGCTGTACCAGTTCCAGACGGACCTGCAAAACCTCCTCAAGAACAGCGACCCTGTAAAAACCGGCGTGGGAGGCGTCCTCTATGGAGAATTCAACCGCCTGCGGGTCGAGGCCGACGCCGCCCTGCAACCCGCCCGCCGGAGCGCCCTCACCCCGATCCTCGCCGAGGAAGACGCCCAACGCGACCAGCTTTACGGTGCCCTGCGCGACCTCGCCACGCTCTACGCCGGACGCCATTACGAAGCCAACAAGCGCCCCGTCGCCGCGCAGCTCCTTGTCACTCTCGACAAGTACAAACGCGACATCGCCACCGGCACCTACAACGAGGAAACCGCCGCCATCACCAACCTCGTCGAAGACCTGCAAGCCCCCGCCGTCTCCGCCCCCCAGGTGGACACCCTCGGACTCAACGGCTGGGTGAACGCCCTTGCCAACGCCAACAACCGGTTCACGACCGACCTCGCCGCCCGCTACGCCGAGACGGCCGCCCGGCCCGCCACCGGAGCGATGCGCGACCTGCGCCCCCTCATCGAACAAAACCTCCGTGCCATTTTCGAGAAAGTGAACGCCCTGTCGCTGACCGCGACCGAAGCCGCCGCCGCCACGGCGATCGACACCTTTATAGCCGCGCTCAACGCCCGCATTGATTACTACGCCCGAGCCGCCGCCCGCCACGGCAAACGCAAGACGCCCGACGCCCCGGACACCCCGGACACCCCCGACACCGGTACCGACGCCGAAGGAAACACCCCCGACGCCCCCGCCCCCGCCTCTGGCTCTGGCTCCGGCAACGGCGCAGGCGAAGCCGAAATCACCATCCCCGTGCCGCTCGAAGTGGACGTGACCGCCACCGCCCGCGCCAAAAAAACCTGACCTCCGCGCCCTCCCCCCCCTCCCCGCGCCCCTGTTCCTCGCATTCCGGCATCTCAAATCTCAAATCTGAAACTCAAAATTTCAAATCCGCCTCCCGCCTCCCGCCTTCCATTTCCATCAGACCAATGAAGACATCACAAAACCCAAACCCAACACCGGAACCAAACCCCGGCCACGCGCCCCAATTCCGGCGGACGCAGCCCGCCTTTGCGCTCGCGCTCGCGTTTGCGGTCGCCGCCGCCACGCTGGCCAACTCCCTGTCGCCGACCGCTCGCGCCAGCACACTCACGGCCTCCGACGGCGCGGCGAACGACGTGTTTGGCCAATCGGCAAGCGCATCCGGTTCGGGTGCGCTCGTCGGGGCTACCGGCTATCCCTTCTATGGAAACTACAACAACTCGGTCTATTACTACAATGGGCTGGATTCAGTGAACGGGAACAGTACGACCGAGACCGTGAAGCTGATCGCCGCCGACGCCGCGGCGGGCGACCAGTTTGGCTATAGGGTGAGCCTGTCGGGAGCCAACGCGCTCGTCGGGGCTTATCAGCATGACGCCAATGGAAAGAACGACAGCGGCGCGGCCTACTACTACAAGGGGCTGGACGCGGTCCCGCAGGACAGCCCGGTGCCCGAGACCGTGAAGCTGATCGCCTCCGACGGCGCGGCGCAAGACAGCTTTGGCAGATCGGTGAGCCTGTCGGGAGCCGACGCGCTCGTCGGGGCTTGGCACGCTGACGGCAAGGAGAACGACAGCGGCGCGGCCTACTACTACAAAGGGCTGGACGCAGTGGACCCGCAGGACAGCCCGGTGCCCGAGACCGTGAAGCTGATCGCCTCCGACGGCGCGGCGGGCGACTACTTTGGCACATCGGTGAGCCTGTCGGGAGCCGACGCGCTCGTCGGGGCTGTCGGCGATGACAACGGAGGAAACTGGAACGGCGCGGCCTACTACTACAAAGGGCTGGACGCGGTGGCCCCGCAGACCACTCAAGTGATCGAGACCGTGAAGCTGATCGCCTCCGACGGCGCGGGAAGCGGGGAAGTCGAGTTTGGCGGCTCGGTGAGCCTGTCGGGAGCCAACGCGCTCGTCACGGCTTCCAGCCATAACAACTACAGAGGCGCGGCCTACTACTACCAGGGGCTGGACACGGTGGACTCACAGACCGACCCGGTGACCGAGACCGTGAAACTGCTCGCCTCCGACGGCGCGGATGAAGCCTACTTTGGCTCCTCGGGGAGCCTGTCGGGATACAACGCGCTCGTCGGGGCTAGCAGCGTTAGCGAGGACGAGGAGTACAATATCGGCGCGGCCTACTACTACAAGGGGCTGGACGCGGTGGGCCCACAGAACAGCCCGGTGTACGAGACCGTGAAGCTGCTCGCTTCCGACGGTGCGGCGGGCGCCTTCTTTGGCACTTCGGTGAGCCTGGACGGCGATCGCTTCGTCATCAGCGCACATCAAGCCACGGTGAACGGCGTAACCCGAGCCGGCAAGGCGTACGCGGGCGACATCCGCGCCTTCACAACGCTGGACGCCGGCAACGGCACCGCCCTGGCGACCGACGGCCTCAGCTTCGTTTCACAAACCGACTGGATCATCGGCGCGGAAACCGCCAACAACACCGTGACCCTCACCGCCGGCGACACCGCCACCGTCACCGCCGACGGCAAAGCCGTTTACATCGGCCAGAACGCCGGAGCCGACAACAACACCCTCCTCATCGAAGGCGCGCTCACCGCCACCACCGTGTACGTGGGCGCGGCAGACACCGTTGGAAATACCCTGCGCTTCACCACCGCCGCCCTCGACACCCTCACCATTGGCACAGTGTATCTGGACGCCGGCAATTTCCTGGACTTCGAAGACGCCGACCACGCCATTGACCTCGAAGACGTGGCCACGCTCCTGAGCGGCGCCACCGTGCGCGTGCGCGACAGCAGCAGCGAGGGCTGGGTCCTCCTCACCACGGACAACGCCGCCACGCTGCTCGTGAAGATGCAGGACGTGGAGGACGGCACCGGCGGCACCTGGTCGCGATTCACGCCGTTTACCGCGAGTCCCGTGCCCGAGCCAGCCACCTGGGCCGCGTTGGCCGGACTGGCGTTGCTGGCGTTTGCGGTGGCGTTGCGACGTCCCCGCGGCAACCGCGCCTGAAGCAGCTGAAGTTACGCGGATCGATGTGGCACAGGCTCTCCAGCCCGTGGACGACGCGCAGCGTCGCCCTTTGCCACCAGGCAAGATCATTTATTTGTTTGAGAGAATTACAGTTGTTTACAGTGAATGACACGAAGGAGAGCAGGGAGGCGGCGCTGCGCGCCGTCCACGGGCTGGAAGCCCGTGCCACTTCAAGGCAGTCCGCGTAACTTCAGATGGGTAACTGAAGTTGCGCAGGCGGGAGCCGGAGCGGCGGCATTCCTGCCGCTGCGACGACGCGAAGCGTCGCCGGGCTGATCGGCGGAAGGGCAAGGGGCGAGGCGCTTCGCGCCACGTCGCAGCGGCAGGAATACCGCCGCTCCTGCTCCCGCCTGCGTAACTTCAATTACACCCCCGTGCATGTGGGGACGATGCGGAGCATCGCCGGTTCGGGGGAGGGGGGGGAGGGAGGCGAGGCGCGGTGCGTCTCGTCCGGCAGGCAGATTGGCAGAAAAAGCATGCCGCTACTTTTCCGGCGACGACTTTATTTGAAATGCCCCGACTGCCGTCCCAATTCGGGATACCTCGCAAGAATGATCTCCTGCCACTCGCGCGGCAGTCGCGCAAACGGCCGCGGCTTGTCCTGCGGACGGGTTTGCTTCTGATTGATATCGCCGAGCAAACTCCAGTTGCGCACCCCGGCACAATCCGGTTCCACCGTCGGCAACGTGTACCGTGTGAAGTCGATGACCTCCGTCTCGCGGGTGTTCAGGTCGCTCAACAACGCCAGGCGAAACTCCCTGTTCATAAACCACCTTATTTCCCTGTCGGCATCGCTCCCGCCGATGCCGCTGCCTTTCTCCACAAAGCGGTAATCAAACGAATTGTCGCGGTGCTCCTTGCGCCAGAGTTTCCCGAACTCGCCTTGCGTGAGCAGCCTGACATCGCCCCAACGGCGACGCGTCGCGCCGAGCCATTTTTCGAGCGTGCCGGCGCCGCACTCGCGCTTGTGCGAGGGCTCGGCCAGCAGCGACAATTCCCAGCAGACGGTGACCCACCCGAAACCGTTTCTTTGCACGCCGTCGTCAAAATGGATCGTCTGCGAATGGAGCACTTCGCGTAGTCCATTTTCAATGCCGTGCGCGCTATAAGTTTCAATCGGGCCGACGCCCATCCGGCTGTTAAAACCGTCGGCAAAACCGTGGCGGCGCGCCGCCAGAAAATCGACCGTCCAGCCGTCGAGATTCACGCAATCGACAAAATCTCCCTCTCCCGCCTCTCCCGCTCCGCCCGCCCTGCCTTGCGCGGGTTTGCAAAAGTGTTCTTGCGACGGGTAATAAGGATAACAGGGCGCGCCGTCGCCGTCGCCATTATCTATCGCGAATTGCGAAAAAATGTTTCCCTGCACGACGTGGATATTTTCTTTTTCCGCGAGGTACTTCTGATTCCCGGCGGAGAGGAAGCCGGCGATAACGCTTCCGGGGTTGTAGCCGCCACCGATGAGTTTGCGGACTTTTTGCAAGCCATCGTGCAATTCCCTGCTCACGGTTTCGCGGTCGCTGTAAACGTTGGGGAAATAACCGCCGGCGCTGTAAGTCACCTCGTCGCCGTATTCGCGCTGGTAGCAGATGGCGAGTTCGCGGAGTTCCCGGTAATCGGGGGCCGTGCTGTTCAGCGCGCCCCAGGAAAACGCCCACGTCATGCGGCCTTCGGTGAACACCTTTTCAACGGCAGCGCGGAACGCCCGCATGTTTTCCGGGCGGTGCAACCCGGATTCGGGGTTGCCGACGTTCCGGGTGTGCGACGCCTCGATCTGGTTGAGCCGGATGACACTGTTGAGGGTCAGGAAACGCCCGCCGTGCAGCGCGTCGGGCACGGTGGCGGGCGTGTGGCTGGGGGCGGCGATGGCGTGGTTCTTACGAGAGGAGTGAGGGGGGGGGAGGAGGGAAGAATTATGAATTTAGAACTGAAGTGACGTGGTTCGGACCGTAGGGGCTTCGCTTGCGAAGCCCTCTGCATCGCATGTGCCCGGAATTTCAATACAAAAAACATGAACTATCCGGACTAGTCGGCAACGGGCGTGATTGTGCAGCGCAGGGAGGCGCGGGTGACCGGCTGCGCGAAATCGATGCCCACACGCGTCGGGACGGGCGGGCGGTTGGTCTCGACCGGCTGCGTGGTGACGGCGTAAAGTATTCCGGATACACTTTCGATCTTTACCCGCACGCGCGCCGGGCCGTCGGTGAAGAGAAGCGTGTCCGGTGATTCCTGTTTCATCGAGCCCATGGTGATCAGGGCGGTGCCGAAGGTTTGCGGCGACGAAAACTCCACGGTGTCCTCCACGACAAGCTGGCCGCGTCCGGTGCGCGTGTAGGTGAAGGCGCGCTCGAGTTTCCGGAGGCCGGGGACGTCGCAGGCATCGCGCAGGTCCAGGGCATAAATGTCGGTCCCGGGCGAGAAGTCCGTTCGCACGATGCGGGAGGAGGCGCCCTTGCCGCCGGGTTGCCAGCGTCCGCCGACGAGAGGCACGGCGTGGCCGAAGCCGCCGATGCGCGGGATGGTGAAGCGGGCGCTGGTAAAAGTCTTCGAGTTGTAGTTTTCGGAGCCGGGATCGAGCAGCGGCGTGCGTCCTTGGACGGCCACTACAAACTGGCCGAGGTCGGCGTGGCTGTGGCTCCCGCCTCCGCGTCCGCCCTTGAGCGTGACGGCGAGGCGGGCGGGATCGTTGTCGCCGGGCCGGGCAACGAGGATGCCGGCGTTGGAAAACCAGCCGCGCAACGGGTCGCCGCGCCGCATGGCGGGAGGAG
>JAISAX010000860.1 GCA_031266495.1 Opitutaceae bacterium | reverse complement strand
CCCCCCCCCCCCCCCCCCCCCCCCCCCCCCCCCCCCCCCCCCCCCCCCCCCCCCCCCCCCGCAACAGGAAGTGGTGCCATGCCCTCTGAAATCGTTCTCGTTCTCTTACTCGTTCTCGTTCTCTTTCTCGAAACATCCCGGAGACGGAGAGAACGAGAAAGAGAAAGAGAACGAGAACGAGAACGCCGGCGGAGCGCCAACGGCGCGGCAGCATGGGAATGCCGGTGCTTTTTTCGCCGGTGCTTTTTGCGCCGGGCTTTCAGCCCTCACGCGTTGCGATTTAAAAAACCCGGCCCGTTGGGCCGGGCTGTTATGCCGCCGCGCCTTTGGCGCTGGATGCCGCCGGCACCCGCACCACCACCGGCGCCCGCACCGGCAGCGCCAGCACCGCAATCACCGTCTCTGGTGTCACCCGCACCGGCATCGCGAACGCCAAGGGCACCCGGACGGCATCATGAACGCCAAGGGCGTTCGGACAGCAAAGGGCAGGGTTGGCGAGCTTGCGAGCCTACCCTGTCTTCTCCGGCCCATGAACATCAACCCCAACGGGGTTGCACACGCCGGTGTATCGGGGATTTGTGCAACCCCGTTGGAGTTGGATGTTGGGGCGACGGCGACCCAGGGTAGGCACTCGTGCCTCGCGCCAACCCTGGGCTTTGTTGTGGAACGCCGTTGGCGTTCAATACCGTTGGCGTTCATGCCCCTCGACGTTCATGCCAGTCAGCACCGGCACCCGATCAGGGGCGCGGGGCGGGCCTGCGGCCCGTCAAGCAGGCTTGGAAGCCTGCGATACGTCAGGCATCGCCGCCGTCGTCAAGCAGGCTTCCGCCTGCTCCCGTCGCATCGCCGGTTTCCAAACCTGCTTCCCCGCTATTTTGAATGGACTCCGCCTCCCGCCGCCAAAACTTTTCTGGGCTATTGACAGATTCCTCTTACGGCTTCTTATAAGCCGTAAGACGCCCAAGATTGGCTTGGCGCTGAAATTCGGCTGAGGGCCTGAAAATCCGGTGTTCACGGGAAACCGAGGTGATCGTTTGGTCCATCATGTTCGTAACTGGTTTGGGCATGGGTTTAGGTAATTGCAGAAACGTTCCCCCCATGTCCGCCCCGGAGCTTCATGCGCCAGACGACCGGGCTGCATTCACTCACATTTTGCCAGAACCACACACTCCGTAACCATGGAAACCAACACCCCCGCTCCCGCGGACAAAACCAATATCGCCCCCGACGCCGGCGTTGCCGCCGCCGCCGGACAAACCTCCGCGCCCGCGAACACCGGCGGCGACGCCCCTCCGTCCGCCCCCGTTCCGCAAAAACCGCAAAAGCCCGACAACACCGTCCCGGTCGAAGGCATTCTCGACATCGACACCCACAAAAGCGGCAACGGCCAGCTCCTCGACCTTTCCCGCTTCGGCAAACGCCGCCCCTCCGATGTCTTTGTCCCGAAGGATCTTATCCGCCGCTTCAAGCTCCGCGCCGGCTCCCTCATCTCCGGCACCGCCTATCCCGCCGAGGGGAAATTCCCCAACCCCAAGATGCGTTTCATCGAAAAAGTGGACGGCCTCGACATCGACGAACGCCGCCGCAAGTTCGAATTCACCGCCCTCACGACCGTCTCGCCCGACAAATTCCTCCGCATGGAGACCAGGGACGGCCGCATGACCACCCGCGCCGTGGACCTCTTCTGCCCCATCGGCAAAGGCACCCGCGGCCTCATCGTCGCGCCGCCGCGCACCGGCAAAACCACGCTCCTCCGCGACATGGCCCTCGGCGTCCTCGAAAACAACCCCGAGTGCCACGTCATGATCCTCCTGGTGGACGAGCGCCCCGAGGAGGTGACCGATTTCAAACGCTCCGTCCCCGCCGAGATCTGGGCGTCCTCCAACGACGAGCAGCTCGAAAACCACATCCGCGTCGCCGACATCTGCATCGAGCGCGCCAAGCGCCTCGTCGAGACCGGACGGGACGTCGTCCTCTTCCTCGACTCCATCACCCGCCTCGCCCGCGCGCACAACAACGCCCGCAGCGGCGGCAAAACCATGTCCGGCGGCATTGATTCCCGCGCCATGGAAAAGCCCCGCCAGCTTTTCGCCGCCGCCCGCAACACCGAGGAGGCCGGCTCGCTCACCATCGTCGCCTCCGTGCTCATCGAGACCGGCAGCCGCATGGACGACGTCATCTTTCAGGAGTTCAAAGGCACCGGCAACATGGAGCTTGTCCTCGATCGCAAGTGCGCCGAGATGCGCCTCTGGCCCGCCATCAACATCGCCAGCTCCGGCACCCGCCGCGAGGAGTTGCTGATCGACGCGAAGAGCCTGGAAGGAATCCATTTCTTCCGTCGCGCCCTCGTCCAGCAGCGCATCGAGGAGGCGACCGAGACCATGATCACCCGCCTTTCGAAGACAAAGACCAACGAGGAGTTTTTGAAACTCATCGCGAGGTAGGCGTGGATGAAACAAACAGGCGTCCGGCTGAATGCCTCTGTTGGGCAAAAGAGGTTCCCCCGCTGTTTTTGATGTCTGAGAACAGAACCCTGCCAATCACTCCGAACTTCGGTGCCAAAGTAGGGCAAGCATCCTGCTTGCCAGACAGCGGCAACGCCGCCACCCCGTCGCTCCGCGCTGTCCACGAACACCAATACAAACAGAGGCAAGCAGGATGCTTGCCCACGTTTATAGACGCAACGTTGCATGGCGGCGTTCGTCGCGCCTGTCGCGTGCCCAAAAAAAAACGCCGCTGGACGCATCCGGTGGCGGTGAAAATTTGGTGGACCCGATCAGGTTCGAACTGACGACCTCCTCAATGCCATTGAGGCGCTCTTCCAACTGAGCTACGAGCCCGTTCCTTGTTGAAGGAGGGGCAAGAATCCGGGTTCCGGAAGCGAATGCAAGGACTTTTTCTGAGAAAGTTGCTCCATCCGGCATCCGGCGAACCTCCTCCGGTGCAGCTTTATCGGGAGCGGTCCGTTGGTTTTCGCGGGGAAGGGTTGCGGCAGGCACGGAACTGCGTTTCCATGAATCCTCTTTTCGGCCAGCGCCGCCGCCCGCCTTTGCATGAAACTTCTCCGGCACATTCTCCCGTTCATCCTTGCAGCCATGACCCATGCCGCTGATTCCGCATCGTTTCCCCGTGAAACTCCCGCTGCTTCCGCCGAGGCGCCCGCGTCCGCCAAGACCGGGAGCATCGTGCTCGGCGGCGGGTGTTTTTGGTGCACCGAGGCGGCGTATCAACTCGTGTCGGGCGTAGTTTCGGTGACGAGCGGTTACGCGGGCGGGAGCAAGACGAAGCCGACTTACGAGGAGGTTTGCACTGGACGGACCGGGCACGCGGAGGTGGTGCGGGTGGAATTTGACCCGGCGAAGGTGTCGCTCGACCGGCTGCTCGATTTCTTTTGGGTCATCCATGATCCGACAACGCTCAACCGGCAGGGGGCCGATGCGGGCACGCAATATCGCTCGGTGATTTTTTATGCCGATGACGCACAACGGCAGGCAGCCGAGTCCTCGATGGCGCGGGCCAATCCGGAATGGGGCGGCAAAATCGTGACGGAAATCAAGTCCCTCACGACGTTCTGTCGGGCGGAGGAATACCATCAGGATTATTTCAGAAAGAATCCGAATCAGGGTTACTGCCAGGCGGTCATAAGACCGAAAATCGACAAACTCAAAAAGGCGTTCGCGAAATAATCGCACCACTCTTCACGATAACTAAAGTGCGATAAACAAACGCATTGTGGTCTTTTGTAACCCAATGGGTTACAAAATCGGTTTTGACCATGCGCAATAAAAAATCTGCCGGTCCGTGAATGCCGCCAGACACCGGTGTGCATCCGATTAAATGCTTTTCGCAATAAAATTGCCTGAATCGTATTGCTTCCCAAACTCGTCATCCATCCATCTTAACGTTAGCAGTTTCAAGCAAGTCCATGTCCACGCTTTTTAGTCCGTTCCAGCTCAAGTCAGTCACGCTGCGAAACCGCATCGGCATCTCGCCGATGTGCCAGTATCAGGCCGGCGAAGGCGTCGCGGGGGACTGGCATTTGGTGCATTACGGGGCGCGGGCGGCGGGCGGGGCGGGGTTGATCATCGTGGAGGCGGCGGCGGTGGCGGCAAACGGCCGCATCACGCCGCACGACCTCGGGCTCTGGGCGGACTGGCAGATCGAGCCGCTGGCGCAAATCAATCGCTTCATCAAAGCGCAGGGAGCGGTGCCCGGCCTGCAAATCAATCATGCCGGACGCAAGGCATCCTGCGCGCGTCCGTGGGAGGGCGGGGCGCATCTCGCCGACGACGCGGGGGGCTGGCCGCTCATCGCGCCGAGCGCGCTGCCGTTTGGCGGGGCGTTGTCCAAGGTGCCGGCGGAAATGACCGGACAGCAAATTTGTGAGACGCAGATGGCGTTCGCGGCCGCGGCGGGACGCGCGCGGCAGGCGGGCGTGGAGTGGCTGGAGATTCACGCGGCGCACGGCTATCTTGCACACAGTTTTTATTCGCCGTTGAGCAACCGGCGCACCGACGGCTATGGCGGCTCCTTCGACAACCGCGTGCGCTTTTTGCTCGAAACGGTGAAAACCGTGCGGCAGGTCTGGCCGGAACAATTGCCGCTCACCGCGCGCATCTCGGCGACCGACTGGGCCGATGGCGGCTGGACGCTTGAGGACTCGGTCGAACTCGCGCGCCGCCTGAAAGCCGCCGGGGTTGACCTGATCGACGCGAGCGCGGGCGGCGCGGTTCCCGGCGCGGCGATTCCGGCGCCCAAGCCGGGCTTTCAGGTGCCCTTTGGCGAGCGCATCCGCGCGGAGGCGGGCATCGCCACGGCGACGGTCGGGCTGATCGCGGACCCGATGCTGGCGGAAACCATCGTGAGCAAGGGGCGCGCGGACATCGTGCTCATCGGGCGCGAGTCATTGCGCGACCCGCACTGGCCGTTGCACGCCGCGCAGACGCTGGGCGTGCGGCAGTCGTTCGGCCCGCCGCAATACGCGCGCGCCTGGTGAGGCGCGGCTCCCTGCCAACCATTGCCTTGCCGCGAGGGCACGGGCGCGGCCCGCCGGATAGAATTTTTCCCACCATGACAACCACAGATAGATTCGAACCGATCGGCGGCGGGCAACTGCTCGCCGCGCTCAACTGGAGATACGCCACGAAACAATTCGACGCGTCGAAAAAAATCCCCGCCGACACGTGGGCGACGCTGGAGGAGGTGCTGCGGCTCACGCCCTCGTCGATGGGCCTGCAACCATGGAAATTCATCGTCGTCACCGATCCGGCGGTGCGCTCGAAGCTGGTGCCGGTGTCGCACGGCCAGTCGCAAGTCGCCGACTGCTCGCACCTGGTGGTGTTTACCCTGCGCAAAAACATCGGTGTGGACTACGTGCGCAAGAACATCGACCGCATGGCCGAGGTGCGCGGCGTGGATAAATCCGCGTTCGCCGGGTTTCAGCAAATGCTGGAGGGCGCCGTCACGCAGGCGGCGAAGAACGGCGCGCTCGACGTCATCCTGACCAACCAGAGCTTTATCGCGCTCGGCCAGTTCACGACGGCGGCGGCGTTGCTCGGCATCGACACCTGCCCGCTGGGCGGGATCGAGGCGCCGAAATACGACGAGATTCTCGGGCTCAAAGAAAAAGGGCTCGCCACGCTGGTCGTCTGCGCCGCCGGTTATCGCGGCGAGGGGGACAAATACGCGAAGCTCAAGAAAGTACGTTTCGACGCCAGCGAGGTGTTCGGCCATATCTGAGGGCGGCCTGCCACAAACATGCCCCGGCTGCGCCGGCAGTTTAGTTTAGTTTAAGGTTTAAGTCCAATACCGCTTAAATAGTGGTCTTTTTTAACCGCGAATGAACACGAATGAACGCCAATGAAAATTGCTGAATCCTCTTATTTCTAACAGGTTGAATTATTCGCGTCCAATTCGTGTTCA
>JAISAX010000760.1 GCA_031266495.1 Opitutaceae bacterium | reverse complement strand
AGCAAACAGCAAGCAGGAACACAGAGCTCGTTTAGACCAGTGTTAGAGGGAAGAATGTACTTTCGCTGTTATATTCTCCATACTGTTTTAAAGTCATCTCTCTAGCAGGCGGGCCGGGGGCGGCGGGGGGGGGGGGGCGGGGGTCGGGGGGGGGGGGGGGGGGGGGCGGGGGGGGCCCGGGGGGGGGGGGGGGCGGCGCCGGTCCCGATTGCCGAGGGGTTGAAGGGCGGGAGTGTCTTGCCGGTGGTGCGGGCGGCTGCTGCTGCGGCGGCGGTGGTGGCTGCTGCGGTTTTTTTCGATTTCGGCTTCGGTCCGGATGATGTGGTGGTGGCTGGCATGGTGGTGGAATGGTTCGGAAAAATAAAAATGCTAACCGAAAACGTGCCACTGGCGAGGGGGGGACCAATCTTTTTATTGTCGGCGGGCGCTCCAACGGGCGAAAGGGGCCTACCGATCGGCGAAATTTTGACGTCAGACTGATCACTACGGCGAGGCGGCTTCATCGTCGAAGGTCAGGCGCGGGTTGGTTTCGAGAAAGGCGGCGATGGCCCCGGCAAAGGTCTCGCCGAATTCGGCGCGCTTTTTTTCGCCCATGCCGAAGATGCCTTCCATGGCTCCGGCGGTGGCCGGGTATTCGCGGGCCATTTGCCGGAGGGTGGCGTCGCCGAAAATGACATAGGCGGGCACCTTGTGCTCGTCGGCAAGGCGCTTGCGCAGTGCGCGCAGGCGGGCGAAGAGGATTTCGTCGCACGCGATGTCGCCCTGGCGGCGACGGGCGGGGGAGGCGCGGGCGGTGCGGGAGGTGCGTCTGCCGGCCGGGGGTTCGGGGTGCTTCGTGAGCGTGACGGGTTCGCGGCTGCGCAGGATGGCGGCGCCGGCATCGGTGAGTTCGAGCGTCGGATATTCGCCGCTGCCGGTGGCGACGTAGCCGAGGCGCATGAGTTCGCGGCCGATGGACATCCATTGAGGGCGCGAGAGGTCCTTGCCGATGCCGTAAGTCGAGAGGCGGTGGTGGCCCCATTTCATGATTTTTTCGGATTCCGAACCGGTGAGCACTTCGGTGATGTGCATCATGCCGACGCCGAAGCGGCTGGCCTGCCGGCAGCGGTAAACGCAGGAGAGGAATTTTTGCGCGACGAGGGTGCCATCGTACGTCTCCCGGGGCTCCAGGCAATTGTCGCAGGCGCCGCAATTGCCGGACGCGAACGCCTCGCCGAAATAGTCGAGGAGCGCGCGGCGGCGGCAGGCGGTGTCCTCCGCGTAGCGTGACATGAGGCGGAGCTGGCGGCGGGCGATCTCCTGTTCGTGCGCGTCGGAGATTTCGTCGATGAAGTGCGCCTGTTTGGCGATGTCGCCGGCGCTGTAGAGGAGCAGGCAATCGGCGGGGAGCCCGTCGCGGCCGGCGCGGCCGGTTTCCTGGTAGTAGCCCTCGATGTTTTTGGGGAGGTCGTGGTGGATGATCCAGCGGACGTTGGGTTTGTTGATGCCCATGCCGAAGGCGATCGTGGCGCAGATGATTTTCACGTCATCGCGCAGGAAAAGTTCCTGGTTGGCGGAGCGGTCCCCGGCGGAGAGGCCGGCGTGGTAGGGGCGGGCCGCGTAGCCGCGCGAGGCGAGCAAGCCGGCCGTCTTTTCGGCGGCGGCGCGGGTGGCGCAGTAGATGATGCCGGACTCGTCCTCGCGCTTTTTGACGAAGTCGATGATCTGCCCGAGCGGCTGGTCTTTGGGCTGGACGCGGTAGGAGAGGTTGGGGCGGTTGAAGGAGGCGACGTACACGGCGGGATCGCGGAGCCGGAGGTGTTTGACGATGTCCTCGCGCACGCGGCCGGTTGCCGTGGCCGTCAGCGCCATGACGGGCACATCGGGCAACAACTCGCGCAAGCGGGCGATCTGCCGGTATTCGGGCCGGAAATCGTGCCCCCACTCGGAAATGCAATGGGCCTCGTCGATGGCGAGGGCGGCGACATTCCACGCGCGCAGGTTATCCTGCCAGTTATCGAGCATGAGCCGTTCGGGCGCGACGTAGAGCAACCGCCATTCGCCGCGGTGCAGACCGGCGAGGCGCGAACGGGCTTCGCCGGAGGAGAGAGAGGAATTCAGGCAAGTGGCGGCGACGCCCGCCGCCTGGAGCTGGTCCACCTGGTCCTTCATCAACGCGATCAACGGCGAGACGACAACCGTGAGCCCGACGCGGTGAAGCGCCGGGAGCTGGAAACACATCGACTTGCCGCCGCCCGTCGGCAGCAGCGCAAACACATCCCGCCCGGCAAGCGACGCCTCGATAATCTCGCGCTGCAAGGGCCGGAAACCGGAATACCCGAAAGTGGAGTGAAGGCTGTTGAGAAGATCGGACACAGGAAAAATAAAACCTGAAAACCTGAAGGCTGAAGGCTGAAGGAATCAACCCCGGAGACCTGGAGCGGCGAGCCTCCGTGGATCAAACCTTCAGCCTTCAGCCTTTCAGGTTTTCAGCCTTTATTTTACCAGTGCAGCCGGTCGCCCTTTCTCAGGCCGAGCGAGAAAGCCACGAGCAATTGCACGCAACGCTCCACATCGAGCAGATCGACGACCTCGCTCGGCGAGTGCATGTAACGGAGCGGCACGCTGATCAGGCCGGTGGCGACGCCCCCGCGCCCCGTCTGGATAGCGCGCGCATCGGTGCCGGTGGGCCGCGGATCGGCCTCGAACTGGTGCGGAACGCCGAGCCCCTTCGCGGCCCTCACCAGACGCTCGTACACGAGCGGGTTGATATTGGGACCACGGCAGATGATCGGACCACCGCCGAGCCTTGTTTCACCATACTTGCGATTATCGCAATCGGGATGATCCGTCGCGTGCCCCACATCGACGGCCACCGCCACCTGCGGATTGACGGCGTAGGACGCGGAGATCGCCCCCCGAGTGCCGATCTCCTCCTGCGCCGTGGCCACCGAAACGACGCAAGCCGCGAGTTTCCTGCGATGCCGCCTCTCCGCCAGCCGTCGGAGCGTCTCGCCGACAACGTACGCGCCGACCTTGTTGTCGAACGCCCGGGCCGTGCCCACGGAACCGCGGATAAGCTCGAACCCCTGATCGTACGTCGCCACATCGCCGATCGCCACACGCGCGAGCGCATCCTTTTTCGAACGCGCGCCGATATCGATCCACATCTCGTGAACCTCCGGGACCTTTTTCCGGTCCTCGGGACTCATCAAATGGACAGCGCGCTTGCCGGTGACGCCGAAAACCGGACCACCGGCCGACTGGATGATGACACGCCGACCGGGAATCATGATGCGATCGTGACCGCCGATAGTGTCAAAAAAGACAAACCCCTCCTTGTTGATGAAAGAAACCTGGAGGCCCAACTCATCCATATGGCCGGCGAACATGACGACCGGGTCGCCGCCCGGGTTGAGGGAGGCGATCCGGTTGCCGAGCGCATCACACGCATAATCATCGGCGCACGCCCTGACATGCCGATCGAACACAACCTGCGCCTGGGCCTCCGCGCCGGAAGGCGAACGCGCGGAC
>JAISAX010000717.1 GCA_031266495.1 Opitutaceae bacterium | reverse complement strand
CCCCCCCCCCCCCCTCTCCTTTCTTTCTGCTCCTGTTTCGTTTTCCGCGCCCGGGTGGCGGCGGCAAAGCCCAGGCGGGCGGCAAAGGTTTCGTTGATGAGGGGGCCGCCGTAGGGTCCGCGGACTCCGTCGGTGCCGAAATACTGGCGTTTCATGCGTGGTAAAATTCGCGCGTCGCCGCAATGCGGGCTTTCACCGCGCCGCCAAGGAGGAGTTCCCGGGCGAGTCCGGCGCCGTCGGCCACCGCGTCCACCTTGCCGGTGATCCAGAGCGCCGTGGCCGCATTGAACACGATCGTCTCGGCCAGGCCGGCCGGCGCACGGCCGGCGAGGAGCGCCTCGACGATGGCGAGGTTTTGTTCGAGGTCGCCGCCGAGCAGGTCGGCGAGCGGCGATTCGCTCAGGCCGTGATCGGTGGCGCGCCAGATGCCGTCCATGTCGGCGAGCCGGCCGATGCCTCGCACGCGGTTGGGGCCGGTGGTCGTGAGTTCGTCGATACCGCGCGCGGTGGCGGCGTTGGCGGCGGCGTCGGCGGGTTCGATAATCGAGTGGGCGGAGAGGCCGGCGCGGGTGCCGAGCAGGGTGTGGACTTCCGCCAGGAGGGGCACCCATTTTTGGGAAAATACGCCGAGCAGGATGTGCGCGGGGCGACCGGGATTGATAAGCGGGCCGAGGATGTTGAAGATCGTTCGTCGGCCTTGCGCCGCGAGGAGCTTGCGCGCCGGGGCGATGTGCCGGAAGGCCGGGTGGTAGGCGGGGGCATAAAAGAACGCGAAGCCGAGTTGGTCGAGCGAGTCGCGGAGTTTTTCGGGCGGTGCTTCGATGTTGACGCCGAGTCCGGTGAGCAGATCGGCGCTCCCGCATTTGGAGGTGATGCCGCGGTTGCCGTGCTTCATCACCGGCACGCCCGCGCTGGCGAGCGTGAAAACGACCATGCTGGATATATTGAAGGCTCCGGCGTGGTCGCCGCCGGTGCCGACTACGTCGATGGCGCGGTCCGCCCACTTTTCAACGCCGGGATCGATGGCGCGCTCGCGAAAGGCGCGGGCAAAGGCGGCAACTTCGCCGGCGGTTTCGCCTTTTTCGGCGAGCGCCGAGAGGAAGCCGGCTTTTTCCTCGTCAGCGGTCCCTGAACCGGTGAGGGCGGCGGCTGCGGCATCCACTTCCTTGTCCGTGAGGGTGTGGTGTGCGGCGAGTCGTTCGGTGAGTTCCGCTAGCAGTGTCATTTGGCGCAGAAAGCGCGATCCGCCCGTCGGGGAAAAGAAAAAAATCCGTCGCCCGTGCGCCGACGGGGGCAACCGGATGGGGGGAGTGCCGGATTGGCTGAAAAAGTGGCACGGGCTTGCCTGCCCGTGGACGGCGCGAAGTACCGCATTTCCTCCCCCTCCCCCCCCGGAACACGGGCTGGAAGCCCGTGCCACGCCCTCACTTGCCGGGCGACGGCGACGGCGCTGCCGGGGGCGGGGGCGACGGTGCTGCCGGGGGCGGCGGGATGACGGGCTTGTTGGTCTGGATCTGCTTGATGAAGTTTTGCGCGTTGTCCACTTGCTCGGCGTCGAAGAAGCCGTGGAGTTGGCGGATGCGCGTCGGGTGACGCATTTTGCGCAGGGCTTTGGCCTCGATCTGGCGGATGCGCTCGCGCGTCACCTTGAATTGCTTGCCGACTTCCTCAAGCGTGCGGCTGTAGCCGTCCACCAGGCCGAAGCGCAGGGAGAGGACCTTGCGTTCGCGTTCGGTGAGCGAGTCGAGTACGTCGATGATTTTTTCGCGGAGTAGCGAGTAGGCCGTCATGTCGTAGGGGTTTTCCGCGGACTTGTCTTCGATGAAATCGCCGAAGCTGGTGTCTTCGCCGTCGCCGACGGGGCTTTGCAGCGAGATGGGTTGCTGCGCCATCTTCATGATCTGCTGCACGCGTTCGACGGGGAGGTTCATCTCGTCGGCTACTTCCTCGGGCGTGGGTTCGTGGCCGAATTCCTGGAGGAGTTGTTTCTGGACCTGCATCACTTTGTTGAGCGTCTCGATCATGTGGACGGGGATGCGGATGGTGCGGGCCTGGTCGGCTATGGAGCGGGTGATGGCCTGGCGGATCCACCAGGTGGCGTAGGTCGAGAATTTGTAGCCGCGGCGGTACTCGAATTTCTCCACGGCTTTCATGAGGCCCATGTTGCCTTCCTGGATGAGGTCGAGGAAGGAGAGGCCGCGGTTGGTGTACTTTTTCGCAATGGAGATGACGAGGCGCAGGTTGGCTTCGACCATCTCGGTCTTGGCCTGGTGGGCTTCGTTGATGTGGATGTTGGTCTTGCGGACGACTTCGAGAAAGTCGCCGGGTTCGATCCGGTGTTCGGCTTCGATTTGCCGGAGGCGGTGGTTGATGGCCCGGGTGTCGATCGTCGCGTCTTTTTTCGTCTTCGGGGTTTGGGCGCGGGCGAGTTGGGCGTGGAGTTGCTCGATTTCGCTGAGGACGGGGCGGTAGGTTTCCAGCCATTCTTCGTACACTTTCAGCTTGAAATAGAATTTCGCGAAGTTGGTGCGCAGGGTCGTCTCGCGCTTTTTGTGCTTGGAGTGGATTTTTTTCCGGTCGGCGTCGTTGCCGGCTTTCTGGTATTCGTCCCACGAGTCGGTGACGGATTTTTCGTTTTTCTGCGTGGTCTCGACGAGTTTGGGCAGGGCTTTGAAGTAGGAGTCGCGGCTTTCGATTTTTTTGTCGATGACGATGCGGTCGAAGCGTTCTTCGCGGTTGAGCAGTTTCTGGCCGAGGGTGCCGATGTGGCGGCCGATGATCGAGGCGGCGAAGAGTTCCGTCTGCGCCTTGAGTTCGGCTGTCTCGATGCGTTTGGAGATTTCCACTTCCTGCTCGCGCGTGAGCAGGGGGACCTGGCCCATTTGCTTGAGGTACATCCGGACGGGGTCGTCGAGGATGTCGTTGTTGGTGCTGCGCGACTCTTCTTCCTCCTGCTCTTCCTGCCGTTGTTTGTAGTCCTCGACCTGGTCGGGTTCGAGGATCTCGATTTCGAGGTTTTGCAGGATGGAGAGGACGTTGTCGATTTCCTCCTGGTTTTCCACGGATTCGGGCAGGGCTTCGTTGATGTCGTCGAAGGTCAGGTAGCCTTGCTCCTTGGACAGACGGATGAGGTTGCGGATCTTTTCGTTGATGCCGCCGGCTGGCAGGTCGGCGCCATCCTGCGTCTGTTCGATGGCTGCCTCTACGGCGTCGGTGTGGGTGTCTGGTTTGGCGGCGGTCTTGGCTTTGCGCGACATGGGTTTGGATGATATGGGACAGGGTGCAGGGAGACGTTCGGAAATGGAGAAACGGGCAAGGACAGTGAATCCTGCGAAAAAGGCAAAAAAAGAATCATTGACGGCCGACTAGTGTGATCGGGGCCCGTAACTGGCGCTGGAGGTCGGTCCGTTCCCGGAGGAGCGCGATAGGGTCGGCAGCGTCTCCTGCTTGGGGGGGGGGGGGGGGGGCGGCGCGGGGCGCGGGCCCCCCGCGGCGGCGGCCGGCGCCGCGGCGC
>JAISAX010000695.1 GCA_031266495.1 Opitutaceae bacterium | reverse complement strand
GCGGGGATTGAAGAGCGAGCCAAGGAGCTGGCGAGGGAGTTTACCGGATTGGGAATAAATGACCGAGTCAGCGACGCTGGATCGCTCTTCAAGACCAAGCATATTCGTACTGGTTATTTTCTTACGGTTCCTTTCCAATCTCATTCCGGTTTTTGCCTTCGTTATGTGCCTTGCCCGTTCTGCCTCCCGCCTGCTCTGCTGCCTTTGTCTCTCCGCACTTGTCGCCGTTGCCGTCGCCGCATTGCCGACGGCGACGACGGCGGCGGCCGGGCAGCCGCCCGGCGTGTCGAATCTCTCACTACGCCCGACCGGCGCGTTCCGGTTCGACGGGCTCGACTTCGCCTTGGTGCATTTCAACCCGGAGTGGGCGTCATCCGCGCAAGGACGCGCCCGCGTTGACTCAGGCTATCCTCGCCAGGAGGGAGAAACGTGGGAAACGCGCGGATCGTTCGCCGTCCGGGGAAGCGCGGCGCCGCTTTCCTTTCGCCAGCGGGTGACGTCGCTTGATGGGCTGTCTTTCCGTGCGGATTACACCGTCGCCTGTCCCGACCCCGAAGGAGCGCCGACGCGGGAACTGGCCTTGCAGGTGACGCTCCCCCTGGAACAGGTGGCCGGGAGAACCGTGGTGATCGATGGCACGCCTCACGTCCTGCCGCCGGAGTTCGCGGGCAAGACCGTGCTTCTCGAACCAGCGGCGAAGGCGCGCACATTGAGCCTGCCCTCGGCGACGGGCACGATCGAGATCAGCGGCGTATTCGGCCTGCTCGTACAGGATCAGCGCGAGTGGAAACAGGATGCCTGGACCGTGCGTATCCGGTTTCCGCTGACGGGAAACCGCCTCCGGAAGGCCGGGCTGGGCGTCACCCTGCGCCACGCGCCCTGGCGCAGCACGCCCGTCTCGCTGCGGGCGCAGGCCAATCGCGGTTTCCGCGACGAGGTTCCGGGCGACGGGCGGGGCGGCTGGACGGATCAGGGACCGGCCAACGATCTGGCGGCGATGACACCAGGAAAACTGAACGCCGCCGGCGTGGCGTTCGACATCATCGACCCGGCGGCCAATGACGGGCGCGCTGCGCTGGTGCTGGGCCGGCCGGGTCGGAACGGCGTGTCGCAGGCAGTGACGGTTCCCGTGCCGGTTGGATCAGTCTGGCGCAGCCTGTACCTGCTGCACGCCGGCGCCTGGCTGCCTGCGGGCGGCCAGCCTGTGGGCAAGTTGCGTATTCGCTATGCCGACGGCCACGAAAGCGCGCACGAGGTGCGGGCAAATCGCGATGTGGGCAACTGGTGGTTGCCCGCCACCCTGCCCAACGGGGCCGTGGGCTGGACGGGCGAAAACGCCAGTTGTCCGGTGGTGGGTCTGTATGTTTCCCGGTTCGCGCTGGAGGGAAAACCGGTGTCTGGAGTGGAGCTGGAGGGCACGGGCACGTCGTTGTGGATGGTCGCGGGGATGAGCGGTTCGCCGGACGATCTCGTGCCGTTCCGTCCGGCCGTGCCGCTGGTGATCGCGCCGGGGCCGGAGTGGGCGGCATGGGAACACTCGGTGGAGATCGAGTCGGGTGGTGTATTCGATTTTTCATTTCTCGCCGACGCGCCCGCGGGCAAACACGGTCCGCTCGTCACCACGCCTTCCGGCCATTTCGAATTTGCCGGCAGGCCGGGCGAGCGCGTGCGCCTGTGGGGCGTGAATCTGTGTTTCTCGGCCAACTACCTGGAACCCGACGAAGCCGAACGGCTGGCGGCGCGCCTCGCGGCCTCGGGTTACAACACGGTGCGTTTCCACCACTACGACCGCGATCTGGTGGTGAAAGGGAAACGTTCGCACGATCTCGATCCGGCGCAGCTCGAAAAACTCGATGTCCTCTTCGCCGCCATGAAGCGCCACGGGCTTTATGTGAACATCGACCTGTTCACGCTGCGCGGTTTCGGCGCGGACGAGATGGCGGCGATGGGCATCGATCCGGCAGACGATATCCGGAATCAGTTCAAGGCATTGATGCCAATATCGGAAGAGGCGTTCACGATCTGGACAAAATTCGCCACGCGCCTGCTGACCCACAAGAACTCGCATACGGGTCTCACTTGGGCGGATGATCCGGCACTGATCGGCATATGTCCTGTGAACGAGGATACGCTGGCGGCCTGGGTCGATCGTGCGCCGGCAGTCAGGCGACGCTACGAAGAGGCGTTCTCCGCGTGGTGGGACGGCGTCGCCAATCGTGAAAAATCCGGCGGCGACCGCGAGACCGGTTTCAACCGGTTCCTGCACGAGCGACAGATCGCATCCGATGCGCGAATACATGCCTTTCTTCGGTCACTGGGGGTGAAGGCGCTGCTCACGGGAGCGAATTTCCACAACACGCAGGCGCTCGCCTTTGTCCGGGATCATTACGACTACGTGGACAATCACCGGTATTGGGATCATCCGCAGTTTCCGGAGAAACGGTGGGCGTTGCCGTTCGGTTTCTCGCAAGGCAGCGCGGTGCGCGCCTCCGCACAGACTCCGCGCGGACTGATGCCGGCCCGCCTCTGGGGAAAACCCTATGTCGTATCGGAATTCAACTACGTAAGGCCCAACCGCCACCGGGCCGAAGGCGGTGTGCTTATGCCGGCCTATGCGAGCCTTCAGGACTGGGACGGGATCTATAACTTCGAATACGCGTCGAGCCGCGCCTCCGCGGTGGCGGGCGGAGTGACGGGCACGTTTGCCCTCGCCGACGATCCCGTGGGGTTGATGGCGGACCGGGTGGGGGCGTTGCTTTTTCGCCGCGGCGACATCACACAGGCGAAGCATACCGTGGGCTACGCGGTGCGGGCGCCCGGTGCATTTGGCGCGAGGGAACGCGATTTCCCTGCGATGTTTTCCCGACTCGGGCTGGTCGTCCGCATCGGTTCGGGGACCGGAGCGCCGGACGATGAACTGGCCCGCCATGGTCTGGATGCGGTGGTGGTCGCTCCGGATGCCGTGTATCCGGAAACCGCCGCCGGGAGCGAGAGGGGGGGGAGGGGGAGGGAGGGGCGCATTCATCGGGCGGATGAGGCGCTGGTCCG
>JAISAX010000662.1 GCA_031266495.1 Opitutaceae bacterium | reverse complement strand
CTCCTCCTCCGGCTTCTGTCCTCCCGATTCCACGCTTTATGAAAATATCATTCGCAATTGCCGCTGCTGTCCTGTTTTCGAACGTCGGCCTTTACGCAAGGACTCTCCCCCCTCTGACGGAGATTTTGAAACCGGCCCCGTTGCTCGCGTATTCATTTTCCGATGACTCCGGCCCGCGTGTCCGGGATAACGGACGGTGCGCCTTGCATCTCGAAATCAGTCCCGCCTGGAGCTGGGGAGTGCCTGGCTCCGGTGTCGCCGGAGGTCCGACATTGATGCGGACCGGAGACCGCGATATTTTTGTCGAGAACCGGGAAGCCGCAAACAGCGGACTCGACGGGCTGCGCTCGTTTACGGTGTGCGGCTGGTACAAACTTGGCTTCAATGAGCGCCACACCGGTGTTCTGTTCGAGCTGGAGGCATCCGGGGGCAATGGGTTCCAGCTTCATTTCAGTTCCAGAGCGGAGGCCGGCGGTGACGGAAAGCGACAAGGCCCCTGGCGACATGCTTTGGTGGCGGTCATCGGCCCGAAGGGGACCAATCCTCACACTGGAGAAGGGGTGCGTTATTCATCGTGGGAAAACCCGTGCGCTCGTCCCGGCGAGTGGATTTTTTTCGCCGTGGTGGTGGATACGATACAGGCGGACAACGGTTTTCTCCGCTTTTATGCCGCTTCCGAAAACGAACCGCTGGCGCTCATCGGGCAATCCCGACAGCCGGAAAACAGGACGCGGGATTTCGCGCTCGGCAAGATCGGGGCCATCCGCCTTGGCAACTCCGCCGACCTGAAAATGCCCGTTCCCGTGGGCACTTGTTTTGACGAATTCCGTTTCCATGGAAGTGCCAGCGACAATACCGGCGCGTTGTCCCGGGAAATGCTCAAGCACATTTATGCTCGTTGTTCACAAGTGAGGGGCAAAGCAGAATCAGGAAGGAATTGATATAAATCCCCGAGAGGCGGTTCAGGTCATGTCGTTGTCATTGTCTGTTCATTCAGGAGGGCGAGGTGAGCCGAGTAGGCAAATACACGGTTGCGTCCACCTCCGGTAAGTTCCCGTACGATCCCGAGCCGGATCAGTTCGGCGAGTGCCTTGTTGACGGTTGCTTGTGTAAGGGAAGTTTCGAGACCGATCCAGGCGGCGCCTGCCACGGGACGGCGTTGAAGGGCGTGCTGAACCTGCAGCAGGGAACCAGGCGCGCGCGGCAAGGCGGAGAGTCGTTTGCGATCCTCCGCAAAAAGCTTGAGGAGACTGTGCGCCGTGCAAACCGCAGAACGGGATGTTTCAAAAATACCCTGGAAAAAAAAGTCCAGCCACGCCTCCCAGTCGCCATGTGTCCGCACTTGCTGGAGCAACCGGTAGTAGTGTTCGCGGTGAGTCTTGAAAAACAGGGAGAGGTAGAGCAGTGGCTCCGCCAGCGTGCCTTCCGCGCACAGAATCAGAGTGATGAGCAAGCGTCCGATGCGGCCGTTGCCGTCCAGAAACGGGTGAATCGTCTCGAACTGGACATGTGCCAGAGCGGCCTTGACCAGCGCCGGGGTACGAACGGGCTGATCATGCAGAAACTGCTCCAGCGCACCGAGGCAGTCCATCATCTCGTCCGCGGGTGGAGGGACGTAGGCGGCATTGCCGGGACGCGAGCCTCCAATCCAGTTCTGGGTTGTCCGGAATACCCCTGGAGCGAGACGCGAACCGCGTCCCCGGGAAAGAAGCACCTCGTGGATTTCCCGGACCAGGCGCAGGCAGAGTGGAAAGCCATCCTGCCGGATACGTTTCAGGCCGTGCTCAAGCGCAGCGACATACGCGGCAACCTCGGTGACGTCGTCCAGAGGTACGCCGGGCGCTGCGGCGTTTTCATAGGCGAGCAGATCGGAAAGCGAAGACTGCGTCCCCTCGATTTGAGAGGAGAGGACCGCTTCCCGGCGTACATAACTGTACAGAAAGAGTTCCGGTTCAGGAAGAAGCGTGGCCACGCCATCAAGCTTGCCGAGTTGAAGCGTGGCCTCCTCGCGCAGACGCAAAAGAGAGTCGTCCCATGCGATAGCGGGGACAGGCGGCAGATTGCGGGGAACAAACGCACGGTAATCTTCTTCGGGGATGCGCACGGTGCGCCATTCGCCTGTTGGGCCTCGTTGCATTTGGCTAAAACAAGCCGGACGGTTATTTTAGTAAAGCGGGTTTTTTAAAATAATGCCTGTTTCTATTAAGAGCCCGTTCAAAAATAACCTGTTCAATTTTGACACAGAGAGCACAGAGCTCCGACACAGAGTTCACAGAGGTCCAAACGACTTTTCGGTTCTCTTTGAATTTTTCACCTTTTTCTTGAACACCAATCCGTAATGAAAACAGATAACCCTTAATCCATCAAACCGGACCTCCGTGCCCTCTGTGTCTGCGCTCTGTGCTCTCCGTGTCAAAATTGAGTACGTTATTTATGAACGGGCCCCAAGATGCGTCACTGCGCGGCAGCGGGCTTTCCCTGCCGGGCGAGCACCCGCTTGATGAAGTCGGGCATGATGATCCAGGCCCCGCCGGGCACCGTGCCGTGGTTGAGGCCGCCCATCTCGTAAAACTCGACCATCGGGTGGCCGAGGTTGCGGAGGCTTGCGGCAAACAGGATGTTTTCCTCCACGCGATTTTTGTATTCGATGGCGCGATCACCGAGTATCAGGCAGACGGGCGGGATGTCATTGGCGGCATGATACAGCGGAGCCAGTTCGTCGATGATCGGACGCAATTCCGGTCCGGTGTCTCCCCGGAGTTTCTTGACGTGAAAATGGGTCGTCACCTGGGCGCTGACCGGAATGAGGCCGGCAAGGTCGCGGTGCGAAAGCCCGTGGGCGGCCAGCCAGCGCGGGTCCATGCCGACCATGGCGGCAAGATAACCGCCGGCGGAATGCCCGGCGAGAAAGACTTTTTTCGGGTCTCCGCCGCGTTCGGCGATGTGGCGAAGCGTCCATGCGGTCGCCGCCGCGGCGTCTTCCAGCCAGACGGGGGGAGGGAGGGGGGAGGGGGGGAGCGCTTTTGGCGACAGCCGGTAGCCGACGGCGACCAGGCCGATTCCCTTGCCCCGCAGGGCGGGGAGGCTGCGTTGTCCGCCGGTGAGCCCGCCTCCGTGGAGCCAAATGACGGTGGGGAATCCGGGTTGATCGGCGGGCAGATGCAAGTCCAGGCGGCATTGGGCCTGCCTGTAGGCGTCGGCGCGGACGAGGTCATTGTTTTCCAGATACGAGATGTCCTTTTCCGTGACATACGAGGCGGAAGCGGTCGCGAAGATTGCGGTGGCGGCTGCCACCAGAAGAAAAAGCCGGGCGGGAAGGCGTGTCATGAATATCAAAAGTTGAGGGGGAGAACGGTTGGTGGCGGGTGATCGGCGTGCAACGGTTTTGAGATATACGAGTGACATCTTTTGTTATATATTCGACCGATGCCGTCTTTATTGCCTTTTTCCTTTGTCAGCACGCGATTGTCTGAACGGACACTGAAATTTCGCGATTGGTCGTGCCTGCGGTATCATCTCGTACTGGCGTACGATGGACCGGTGCCGGAGGAGACGCGGCGCGGGAGTTTCCGGAATGAAAAGGAGGCGTGCTGGCTGGTGCGGCGCGGTGGCGTGAAGCTGTATTCGGGCGCGCGTTCCCTGACGGCGGGACCGGGGCAATGGGTGCTGGTAGGGCGGTCATTGCGACGGCAGGTGTTCAGTGACGACGCGGAAATATTGTCGCTGCATTTTCATCTCGCCTGGCCGGGCGGGGAACCGGTGGTGAGGCAAGAGGCCTGCCGGGTGATCGATGCCGCCGACGAACCGGCGCTGGAGCGCGCGGCGCGTCCGATCGTGCGCCGTCTGCAAAAAGTGATCCCGCAGGCGGGGCTGTTTTTGCCGGATCAACCGTGTTCGCTGGAACGGTATTTTCAGGTGCAAAATTTGCTGCCGGTGTGGCTGGCGGCCTACCTGAACGCGCAGGAACGGCTGGGGAATTTCCCGTGCCGTCCCGGGGTGATGGATGAGCGTGTGTTGCAGGCCGTATCCGAACTGGAACGCCAACCGCTGAATGAAGGTTTCCCCGATGAGCGATTGCGCCGGTGCGTGGGTGTGGGAAAATCGCAGCTCAACGAATTATTCAATCGGGCGCTCGGGAAGACGCCGCGCCGGTATTTCGACGAGCGGCGGCTGGAGGAAGCGCGCAGCTTGTTGCGACACACACGGAGGAGCGTGAAACAAGTGGCGTTCGCACTGGGTTTCCGCCACGAGTCGCATTTCAGTCTATGGTTCCGTCGGCACGAGGGCAAACCGCCGTCGGCATGGCGCGAGGATGGATGCGGGAAATCCGCTCGTCCGGTTTGACGAGGGAGAGGGCGGCCTCTGGCCCCCTCTCTACTCTACTGTAAAAAAAACGGGAATCCCCAAAAATTTGCCTTGCCTGTCTTTTTGCGAGGCATCAGGCAAACAGCCTACGCATTTGCACCAACCGCCCGCTGCATGACCGCCGTCACCACGCACTCCTCTTCAACCACTT
>JAISAX010000653.1 GCA_031266495.1 Opitutaceae bacterium | reverse complement strand
TTCCTCCTCCTCCCCCCCTTCTCCCATTGCCATGAAATCCAGTCGTCCCATGCAAACTACAAAAAACCGTTCCAGCCGGCTCCCGGCTCTCGTCATCATTGCGGTCGCCATTCTTGGCGCCCCCTCAGTCAACGCGACGGAAACCACCGTCAACTTTTCCGCGACCCCCGTCCCCACGACGGGCACGGAACAAAAAAACCCCGGCTTCATTGCCGAAATAACCCCCGCCCCCGAAGCCGACGGACGCAACGTATTCCGGATCGCCTGGCCCGCCTACGAAGGATTTTTTGTGGCGGGCTACATCGACAACGCCGGCATCCTCATCGAGCGACACGGCAAATACCGCCTCACCGCAAAAATCTGTGCCGAACAACTCGGCCCCGAATGCCCGGAGCTGTCGCTGCGCCTGATCGACAAAAACTGGGAAACTTACCAGGTAACCGCCAAAATCACGCCTGGCGAACCCGGCTGGATGGACGTGTCATGGACGCTGGATACGGAAGACCCGAAAGCGAGCGGCGCGCATTTCTGGGGAGGCGCCGACAAGGAGCTGGCCGGCGTGGTCAACCTGCCAGTCCGGCTGCGCGGTTTCGGGCTTTCGTTTACCAACCGCAAAACCCCCGGAGGCGTGTTCCTCGTTGAACAGGTAAAAGCCATGCCCGTCCCCGCCACCCGATAACAAAACAGACATTATGCGAGCGCCCGCGACGTGACGCCGGGGGGGGGGATCCAAGTGGCGCGGGCGTCTCGCCCGCTCCGGAAAGTGGCACGGGCATCCTTGCCCGTGGACGTTGCCTCTCCGTTCCGGAGTGGCACGGGCTTCCAGCCCGTGGACGGCGCGGAGCGCCGCCGTCGTCGCCCGCCCGTTTCCCCCCTCCCCCCGTCGTCATCCACAAAACATCAAACTCAAACTCAAAACCAAAACAGCAAAACCCGAACGATGAGAACCCGTGTATCCTTTTCCCCACTGCTGCCCCTGACACTGACCCTGTGCCTGTGCGCGGGCACCCCTGCCACGACCGACGCGATTGCCGTGATTGAAGTCGAGACGCCCGGCATTCGCGGGATTCCCGTCGTCGCCCCCGCGAACGCGGACGATTTTGCGCTCGTCCTGAAAAACACCGGTGACACCCCTGAAACAGGACACTTCACCGCCATCCTCACCCCGCCCTCCGGAGAACCCATCCTCAAGCTACAAAAACCCCTCGCCCTCACTCCCGGCGAAAACGTCCGCCTGGCCACCTCGCTTGCGGGCAAGGAACTCGGCGTATGGACCCTCGCCTGGGAGTTCTCGCCGGCGCCCGGCGCCGGTAGTGCTATCCGCCATACGCCTGATACGCCCGATACGCCCGGCACGGCCAGGACGGCCCGCTCGCAAAGATTTGCGTTGATGGAACCCGCCGGTCCCGACGCCACACGCCCTGCCTTTCGCTTCGGCATTGTTGCTCACATCGAAAGCGGACAAAACACCCGCGCCGACCGCCAGCGCGAGATTGCCGCCGCCGCCCTCATCGGCTGCAAGACCATCCGTTCCAACCCCACCTGGTGGGCGATCCAGCCCGAACCCGACCGCTGGCAATGGGACATCATGGACGAACTCGTCAACGCCTACGCCGCCGACGGCATGGAAATGCAAGCCCTCCTCGGCTACTCCGTGCGCTGGGCCGTGCCACCCGCTATCAAAGGCTACGGCAAGGACGTCCTCTTTGCCGCGCCCGACCCCGCCGCCTGGCGCGCCTACGTTGCCGCCAGCGTCCACCGCTACAAAGGCCGCGTGCGCCTCTGGGAACCCTGGAACGAACCCGACCTCGGCTTCTGGCGCGGCACCACCGAAGAATACATCCGGCTCGCCCGCATCACCATCGAGGAAGTGCGCCGCCACGACCCCGACGCGAAAATCCTGACCAGCGGCTTCGCAACGCTCACCCCCCACGCCGGCCGCAAACTCAACCCCGACCTGCAGGAGCGCGTCCTGCGCGAACTCGCGCCCCTCTTCGACTACCACGCCGTGCACGAACACGGCGCATTCCCCGCATTCGCGCACCTCGTGGACGGCGCCTATGCGACCCTCCGCGCCGGCCTCCCCGCGCCCATTCCTCCGCCGCTCTTTTTCAACGAAACCGCGCTCACCGCCGCCGGAGGCGGACCCGACGCCGAAAAAACGCAGGCGGAAACCCTCGTCAAAAAAGCGACCTTTGCCCGTTCCCGCGGCGCCGCCGGCTACCTCTGGTATGATCTCCGCAATGACGGCGACGACCCCGCGAATCCGGAACACAACTACGGCCTACTTACCGGCGACCTCCAGCCCAAGCCGGCCTATGCCGCCTTCAACACCCACGCCCGCGCGGCCATCCCCCGGCCCTTTCTCCGCCAGCTCGACGCCGGCAAAAACCTCTATCTCTTCCTCCACGGTAGCCATCCTGCAACTACACCGGATAACACACCCGCAACTACACCTACACCGCCATCCCTCCCACCACCCCTCCCGCCTTCCCTTCTCCTCGTTTTCTGGGACGACGACCCCACCGCCAGAAACACCCCCCTCCTCCTGCGCCTGCCCGGTGCCACCCGCGCCACCCTCATCGACATCAACGGCAACCCCTCTCCCCTCGAAATCACTGGAGAAACCGTTGCCATCAACGCCACCGGAACCCCCCGCTACCTGGTGGCCGAACACGCCACCGACATGTTTTTTGAAAGCCGCCTGGCCTCCCCCCCCGCCCCCCATTTCGGCTCCCCCGGCGAAGAAATCCCGGTGACCTGCGAATTCCGCAACCCCTTCGAACACCCCCTCCGGGTAAACGTGCGCTGGACCCCGCCACTGGCCATGAAAACCCTCCGTCCCGCCGCCCCCGCGCTGCAAATCGCCCCCCGCGGCAAAGCCCTCTCTACCCTGATCCTTCGTCTGCCCGAAGGCCCCGCCTACCGCTTCGGTCAAAGCGGACGCCTCCGCCTCGACTACGACTATGAAGGCGCGCCCTTCTCCGGCAGCCTGCAAATCCCCGTGCACTACGGCGCCATCCGCATCCCCGCCACCGCCACCGCTGCCAGCGCTGCCACCACCGTCAGCTTCCCGTTCGCGGACCGCGAACCCGACCTCGTGCTGGATGGCCGCGACGCGCAACTGCACTCCTTTGTCGAAGCCGATCCCGATCTCGTGGCTCACCGCTGGCGCGGCGCCGGCGACCTGAGTGCGCGCATCTGGTTCGGCGCGGACGCCGCCACCCTTGTCCTCCGTATCGAAGTGACCGACAACCGGCATCACCAGACGCAGGACGACCCTGCGGACATGTGGCGCGAGGACAGCGTGCAATGTACGCTCGAAATCCCCGGGCAGCGCGGGTTCTGGGAACTGGGCTTCGCTGACCACGACACCCGAGGCCCGATATCAACCATCTGGATACATCCGTCGCGGGACACGCATGACGTCCCGCCGGAGCTGGCCATCCGTCTTGATGTCAAAAAGCACGGCCCTGCCGGCCAGGGCAGGATTTATACCGCACGGATTCCCCGCGCCGAACTGAAGCTCACGGAAAAAATCCTCCGTGGCGGTTTCCGTTTCAACATCGCCATCAACGATCACGACGGCGTTGTCCGTGCGCATGCCCTGCAACTCGTTCCGGGCATCGTGCACATCAAGTCCACGGAAAACATCCCCTACGTGATCTTCGAATAACCCCCCCCCCCCCCCCCCGGATTCCGTCCACCGACTGGTGCGCGCGAAGGGAAAAAGAAAGCCGGAAGTGAATAACTGATGTTACGCGGATCGACGTGGCACGGGCTTCCAGCCCGTGAGCGTTGCCTCTCCACTCCGGAGTGGCACGGGCATCTTGCCCGTGGACGGCGCGAAGCGCCGCCTCCCTGCCTCACTCCCGTCACTCTGGAGCGGAGCGGGCGAGACGCCCGCGCCACTCCGGACTCCTGAACACGGGCGAGACGCCCGCTCCGGGAGAGGAGGGACGGGAGAGACAGGAAGAGAGGCAGGGAGGCGGCGCTTTGCGCCGTCCACGGGCTGGAAGCCCGTGCCACGCCGGAGTGGAGAGGCAACGCTCACGGGCTGGAGAGCCTGTGCCACTCCGGATGCGGGCGAGACGCCCGCGCCACTGCCACTCCTGAGCATGTCCAGTTTTTGAGATGCGCCCGGCTGGAATCAGATCTCATCGAGCCTGGACCATTTCCATGAAAAGTCCGATCCGGGTGTTTTGCTTGTCGGTATCCAGATTACGCTACCGTTCATCCGAAAAGCATGGAAGCCCTTGCCGTCGTGATTGTTAGCAGAGGAGCCGTCCAGGACCGGATCCCACCATTTGCAAAAATCGACTATCACCACGCGGCGCGGCGGCAGTTGGGAAAGCTGAGTGGGCTTCTCCTCGTCACTGTTGGCCGTGAAAGGGCCGCTTGTTGCCTGAAGGGACAGCCAGTAGGAGGTCTCCACCCGTGTTGTATTGTCGAGGTTGTATTGTTTGCGGCTGCGGTCTGCGGGGCATTGGAAAATCGTCGGCAATTCCGGTCTGGTCGCGGAAGACGTCGGCCTGCGCGAGTTCAGGTAGGGCAACAACAGTCCGAAATTGTAATAGCCACTGCCGCTATTGATCCACAGGTGTCCCATGCCCTTCTGCCCGTTACCGGTCGAAGGTCCCCAATCCTTGTTGTCATTGCCATACATGACAAGTGCCTGCCCGATTTGGCGGACGTTGCTCAGGCAGGTGGTCTTGCGGGCGCTTTCACGGACTTTCCCGACGACCGGAATCATGATGCCGGCGAGGATGCCAATGATGGCGATGACGGTGAGAAGTTCGATCAGGGTGAAGGCACGGTTGGTTTTCATGGCGTGAAAGCGTATGTATTGGAGAGAGGGGGGGGGGGGGGAGGACACCAGTTGCGTATCGGGATTTCAATACACCCGGACTTTTCGGAAACGGCGGACGCAAATGGCCGCGCCAAGAGCGGTGAGTCCGGCCAGGGCTGCGACCATGCCTGGCTCGGGAACGGGCGCTGCGGTGTAGGTGATGACGAGATTGTCGAAGGCGTAGCCAGAAGTGGCAGTGACCGTCGATGCGACAACAAATCCGAGGGTGGTGCCAATGACGGACAGGCTATTCGCATTTTTGGTGTCCTCGGTAATCTCGAAAGTGTAAGTCCATTTCTCCCATGTGCCTGCTACCGGGGTTGGGTTGGTGAAGACATCCGTAGTCACACGCTCGTTCCAGGCATAGGCGCTGTCGTTGTTGGTATCGGCAACCAGAGCGATGGTGAAGGTGGGGAAGTCGGTGAATAGCGTCGTGACGACTCTCCCCATGTCGAAGGTCACCGTGTAGGTGCCAACCGCAAAGACTTCTCCTGCAAAGAGGCGGGCGATGCCACGACTTTTCGCCGCTCCGCCAGCCAGCCAAAAAGCGGAGCCTGCCGTTGGAGCAAGCCCCACCTCAGCCGGTGTTGGGGCCGTCGTCGAGGCTGATACGAACCTGTTGTTGGTATATACGGAGGTGTCGCTTCTGCTCCAATCCGTAGTGCTTTCCACCTGATCGGTGACGATGGTGACGGGAGCGGCCGCGTGGAGCGAACCGGCAAAAACGAGCGCGGGCAGAAGGCCGAAAACCCGGGCAGGCAGGATGGTGTGTTTGTGTTTCATGGTGATGCGAGGTTGATGATGATGGTGTTTAACAGGAGGAGAAGGGGGGGGGAGGAGGGTCAGTGAGCTGGCTTGAGGACGCCGCTGATGACGCCCGCGCCGAAATTGGTCACATAGATGCGGTCAGTGCGCCGTGGATCGAAGGCGACGTTCATGGGACGCCAGAAGGGATAACCGGCAAGGCGTCGCCATGTCTTGCCATTGTCACTACTGAAGTGAAATCCGTCGCCGGAGCGCGCCCACGAACTGGCGTAGAGGTGGCCGGGATTGCGCGGATCGGACGAAATGGCATACGTGGGATAAGGGAAAAGTGATTCCCATGTCTCCCCGCCATCCCTGCTGCGCCAGGCCCCCCCGTCAGCCGCCTCGGAGTCCGCTGTTTTGGCGAGGGCGCCGAGATACAGCGTGCGCGGGTCGTGCGGATCAATGGTGATTGTATTGGGAAACACAACACCGGGCCGGCGCCAGAGTTGCCGCCAGTCAAGTCCGTTGTTCGTGCTGGTGTAGAGGGATCCGGGCTGGATTTTTTTCCCGGCATGACGAATGGTTGTCAGTGCATACAAACGGTCGCCGGACGGTGTACCGGTGATGCGCAGCACATTGAGATTTTCGGAACGGATGCCGTTGTTGCGCTGCTGCCAGGTGCGTCCGTCATCCACGGACAAATACGCGCCGTGGCCGGGAACGGCGGCCCACAGGTGACGCGCACCGGGAGCGGAGCACGGGTCAAGCCAGATGTCGGTGACGGAGCGCCCGGGCAGCCCGTGGTTGACCTCGCGGGACAACCAGGTGCGTCCGCCATCGGTGGAGAGCACCACGCCTCCTTTGTAAGTGCCAAGATTCCGCTGGTATTTCCAGGTGGGGATGTCGTGCGTGGTGGAGGCGGCGGCCCAGAGCTTGTCCTTGACGTCAGGATCGATGGCGAGCGCGTAACTGTTCTGGTTCCAGGGATTCCCGTCGATATGTTGCTCCCAAAGAGTGCCGTCACGGGTGGCGAACCAGCCGGAAAAATCGGTGGAGGCCAGATAACGGCGATCGTAGTCGTGCGGATCGAAGTAGTAGTGCCATACGCTCATGATGTTGAGTCCGCCGCCGGGCTGGCCGGAGATCGTGCCGTCGGGGGCGTGAGCCTGCCGCCAGGCGCGGCCCCGGTTTTTGCTGATGTAGAGGCTTGTGGTGGTGGTGACGAGAACGATGTCAGGATTTTTCGGATACACTGTGATCCCTTCCACATGACGCTGCCAGCCCCATTGCCGGGTGTTCCAGGAGGTGTTTTCGATGTTATAGCCCGGTTGATCCGGATGCTGGAAAAGGGTGGGGTTCCACGTGTCGCCGCCATCGTCACTGCGGTAAAGCATGGAAATGCCGGTATCATGCGGGTCCAGGGTGAGCGGTCCGCTCATGACAAGATAGACGCACCGCGGGTCACTTTCGCTGGTGCCGACTTGCAGAAACCGGGTCGGTCTGGATGCGTCGATGAAGAGTCCTTTCCGTCCTCCGGGATGCCAGGTCGCGCCGCCGTCGTCCGAGCGGTAGATGCCGCCGGAGAAATTTCCTGCTTCGTCGAAACGGACGGGGAAAGTGGCATAAAAGACCCCCTTGCTTCCGCTGCCTGCGGCATCCAGAGGATGGATACCGCCATCGGGGCCGGAACGCGGCAGTCCGGCAGTGACAGGTCTCCATGTGCGCCCGTCGTCCTCGCTCAGGCAAATGCCATTGCCCGTGGCGACAAGGATGCGTCCGGGCGAGGCTTCAACGAAATGAATGGCAATGAGGTGCCCGCTCCCGGGGGGCAGATCGGAAAGCTGCGCCCAGGAGTCGCCACCATCCGTCGTCCGGTAAAGGCGGGCTCCCTGTTTTTCCAGCGCGGCCCCGGAAGCTCCAGGATTAAAGCCCGCCAGGCCAACGCCAGGGCGGGCATTGGAAAACAGGACGAGGCGGGGAGCTTTGGCATGTCCCTCGCGAATGTCATGCTCGTCCCAGGGACCAGGAACCACACGCCAGGTCGCTCCCGCGTCATCGCTGCGCATGAAACCGAGCGTGCAACCGGTGAAGACGATACGTTCCCTGGCCGGGTCGGAGTCGCCAGGGAAACCGAAGATGCGCTGTTGGGCGCTTTCCCGCACGTTGCTTTGCGTCAGCCTCCGCAGTTGATCGTAGGGAATCATTTGCCAGGTGTTTCCCCCATCCGTGGTTCGATAAGCGCCCCCCATATCGCCAGAGAGAAGGATAAGGTCGGGGTCGCAGGGAGCCATGACCGGCCCCCTGAATCTGCCACCTCCGCCAAAGCCGGTATGTATCCATTCAAAGCGGTCAACACGGAGATCTTCAATGGTCGCAGGGGTGCCAGTGCCAGCGGGTAATGAGGAAACCATCGCGGTAGCGAGGAAGGACAGAAGCAGATGGGGCGAAAACATGGGATGAGTTTGAAAAAGAGTTTTGCAAAATACAAGACATTATTTTCAAATTTTGTATCTGTTTGCCATCTGAACGCGTTTTGAGCACTATCCGGAAACACCTTTACCTGTCTTCATATGATGTCTGTTTCTTTTGCCATGCCTGATGCCGCTCCTTCCGCCTCCTCCTCTGCCGCGACGACTCCCGGGAAAAACGCCAGCGGCGCGCCCCGCAAACGCAGGACCGCCACAGGCACACCGGGGACGGATGCGGCTGGCGTCAGGCCTGGCGGCAACGGACGCAAGGCGGTGGCGGTGGCAAGCGCAGGCGCGGGCAGGCGAAGCGAAAAGGCGGGGCGGGCCAATGTTTACCAGGTCGCCGAACTGGCCGGCGTGTCGCCCGGGACGGTCAGTTGCGTGCTCAACAACCGGGGACGCGTGGGCGAGGAGACGCGCGTGCGCGTGCTGGAGGTGGCGCGTTCGCTGGGGTTTCGCCCGCAGGTGCAGATACGCACCCGCCAGGTGGGCGTGGTGGCGGACAGCATCTGGCACTCCCTGCACGACGGCAGTTATTACCAGTCGTTGTGGTCGCACATCGCGCTCGCCCTTTGCAGGCACGACATGGCGATGGTGGTGCCGGAAAACCCGGTGGAGCATTTGCAGCGGCGCTATCTGGACGGAGTCATTGTGGTGGGCGAATACCCGGCGTTCGAGTCGATGGCCGCGCGTCTGGGCGAGCACACGCCGGTTGTCTTTACCGACGATTTTTCGGGGCGGCAGGACCGGTGGTCGGTGCGCAGTGATTGCGAGGCGACGGGGCGGCTGGCGGCGGAGCATTTTTTGAAAAATGGCCGGCGTCGGCTGGCGTTTGTCGGCTCGCCGGGCTCACAGGAGCAGGTGCGGCTGGAGGGCTACCGCAAGGCCATCGTGGCGGCGGGAGCGACGGGAGTGGCGGGAGTGGAGTGCTGCGAGGAGCTGTTCCTGATGCGCAGTCAGGAGATCACGTTTTACAGCGCGGTGAGCCGCGTGATCCGGCTCGGTGCGGATGCGATTCTGATCCCCGGTTCCAACTACGAGGCGCTGGAAGGATTGAATGTGATCATCAACGTGATGGGTCTGCGGGTGCCGCAGGACGTGGCGCTGATCGGCGGCGAGATTCATGGTGTATCCGAATTTCTGCCACCACCGATGACGACCATCGAGGAGCCGTTGACGAAGATCGCCAACCTCGCGGTGGACACCCTGGCGGCGTTGATGCGGGGGGAAACACCTCCGCGTGTCAGCACGCTGCCGGTCAAGCTGCTGGCGCGCGCTTCGGCGTGAACGCACGCAATGCCGGAGAGGGAAATGCCAGAAAACCTGATACCGGAAGGCTGAAACCATAATAGCGGCGTGGCAGGGGTCGGAGGAGAACGGCACCCTCTCTCCCTCCCCCCCCTCTGGTGCAGGGCGGTGCCCACATCCAATTCCCGAGCTTCGCAAGCGAAGCCCCTGCGGCATCGGTCCCGTCCGGATTTCGGGCTACTCCGCCCGCGTCAGAAATCGCCGCGGACTCAACCCCTCGTGTTTTTTGAAAAACCGGGAAAACGTGAACACGTCACCAAACCCCAACTGGTCCGCGATCTGGCTGACCGAGCATTCCGAGTAGCGCAGCAGCGACCTCGCCAGTTCCATCCGCTGACGGTCGATGGCCTGTTTCACCGTCATGCCAGTCGCATTACGAAATACGCCGACCAGATAACCCGGCGCCACACCCGCCACCTTTGCGGTTTCGGACACCGCGAGCGGCCGGCCCGCATTCGTGCCGATATGCTCCAGCGCCCGCCGCACGCAACCCGGCAGGCGTTCCTCCCGCGTATCCCACGACAACAACCGGGCCAGCAAGCTGTCGAGCAACCCCGTCAGGACAAACCGGTGGCGCTGCGCCGGTTCCTCCGCCAGCAGCGCCTCCAGACACCCGCGCCATGCCCGATAAAAACGGCCTCCGGGCACCGTCAACAGCAACTCCGGCAAGGCAGGCGCATTCTCCGCATGAAATTTCACGGAAAGGAACGACTCTCCCCGGCCCGGATACCGGAATGCGTGCCACATCCCCGGTGGAAGCAGGATGATCGCACCCGCCTTCATGCGCACCTCGCCCGTATCCGTTTCCAGCAACCAGTCTCCATGTCGCGCCCATTCCAGTTGCCAGAAGTCATGCCGGTGCCGCTCCGCCACCCGCGCGGTACCGACCTGTTCGGTCCGGTAAAACAGAACCGAAGAGCGGGGCGCCGCCAGCGTCGGGACAAGCCACGGAGAAGAAACCGGAGAGGAAAACTTCATCATTCAGGAAACGATGCGCCCGGCGACCAGTGTCCCTTGATGGCAATCGTCCGCGGGAATTCGGGTTGACCCAACTGATTCGCCTGCAAAAGCGAATCCAGCAGTTCGACCGCCGCACGCCCCACCTCCGATGTACGGGGATCGATGCCGGCAAGCCCCGTTTCCCCGCGCTGCACGAGATTGATCAACCGCACGTCCTCCGGTATCCGGATACACGCTTTTTCCAGCAACACGCGCACATCCTCGCCCGCGATAAGAATCACCTCCGGCCTGTTCCGGTGATACCACGAAAGCAACTCTTCCTCCGAAAATTTATCCCCGGCGGCAAACAGGAGAGGCACGCGATCTTCTTCCGGCATTTCATACTGATAGAGCAGGAAACGCGAAATCCATGCGTGATTGATCGACTGGTTGACCGGGCGCGGCATCGCGCACCCGACGCGTCGCAGACCCGCAATCTCCACCCGGTGCAATGCCTCGTCGATATCGTAAACATAATCCGACATGACCTGATGCAGGTTTCCCTGCGTCAGGTTAAAGCCGATCAGCACCGTCGCGAAATGTTGCCACTCCAGAACCGGATACCCGGCACCTTCCCGATCGCGTCCTGGAAAAAGCAGGACACCGTGGATGCCGCGCGACAGCAGTATCCGGGACAATCGCGCGTCGGAGACCGGATTGTCTCCCTCGTGAAATTCGTCCAACCCGAATCCCTGTTCCGCGGCGTGGTGTTTGATCGCGCCGTAAAGCACCGAATAAAAAATTTCCGGTCGTCGCCACGGAGCCATTTTTTGTCCCCGGCGGCAAACCAGCGCGATTCGTTCCTGTCGTGTCCGGCGCTGGCCGCGCAGTTGGGTCATCAAGGCTTTTACCAGCGGATTGGGCCGGTAGCCGAGTGTCTCCGCTGCCATGCGGATTTTCGCGCGGGTCGCCTCCGGAAGGCTTGGAGAATTTCGCAATGCAAGGGATATCGTCGATTTTCCGAATCCCGTGTGTTCGGCAATGTCCTGCAAGGAGGGGACGCTTTTTTTGCTCATGAAGAGGGAACGGATTGATCGGTGGCCGGTGGCGAAAGGGAACAGGTATGATACCCAAAAAAAACGCCGCCCATGCGCAACCCGAAATCCCCCTCCTCGCGTCCCCCCCCTCCCCCCGCGCGCGCACGTCGCCCTGCTTTTTACCAACATCAACCCGTTTATTACACCCCTTCCGGTGGCACCAGGTCAGGTCTTTGTCGGAAATCTGAAATCACCCTTCAATCGTTGCAATTTTTGCCGCAACATTGACGTCGGAAACATCTGCACGTATTTGAACTGACCAGACAAAAAATCATGACCGCCCTGCAACATTTTTATACGGACTCCCCCAAGTGGCATGAGAAAATCGGCGGCGTGCATGCCTTGCTTGAACGCGTCAAAATCAGCGAAGAACAATCCGGTGACGTGCTGCGTTTGCGCAAGCTCAACCGCATCATGTCGATTCACGCCTCGACCGCCATTGAGGGCAACCGGCTCACGCTCGCGCAAGTCACCGATATCATCAACGGCAAGCCCGTCTGGGGACCGCCCAGGGACATCAAGGAAGTGCAAAATGCATGGCAGGCCTACAATGCGATGAGCGATTACAATCCGTGGCGCGTCGCCGACCTGCTCAAGGCACATTCCTTCATGACGACCTCGCTCGTTGGGGAATCCGGCAAATTTCGCACTGTTGGCGTCGCCGTCGTGCGAGACGACGGTGTTGTCATGCACCGAGGCGCGCCGCCGGAGGACGTGCCTGCGCTTGTCGAACAACTCCTGTGCCAGGGCGAACTCTCCGAGGCGCATCCGCTTATAAAAAGTTCCGCCGTCCACTACATGCTCGAACACATCCATCCGTTCCGCGACGGCAACGGGCGCATGGGACGCCTCTGGCAAACGCTCATTCTCTCCACATGGAATCCGCTTTTTGCCTGGATGCCCGTCGAAACAATCATCCACAACAACCAGGCCCGTTACTACAAGGCCCTGCAAGATTCCCATGCCAACGGCATTGATTGCCGTCCTTTTATAGACCTCATGCTGGATGTTATCGAAAACTCGCTCTACAAGTATGTTGACATCGCCAGCACGACCGGATTCGACGATGGGAAAACGATGGATGTCCCTGTAAATGTCCCGATAAAAACCACGGATGTCCCGATAAATGTCCCAATAAAAACGTTGGCGGAAAAAGTGTTTATATTGGTTCGGGCCAACCCGAAAGTGACCATTGAAAAACTGGCCAAAATCCTTGGCGTGACCGACCGCACGATCAAACGCGCGATCAAATCACTGCAAGACGCCGGAACGATCCGCCGCACCGGTTCTCGCAAAACCGGCCCCTGGGAAATCCTCCACCGGAGTGGGGGGGGGGGG